>JAEWVL010000161.1 GCA_023396665.1 Spirochaetota bacterium | reverse complement strand
GTAATAAGCAGTCAGCTCAACATGTTCGAAGAACCAGACTTTATTAATAAAGACATCCCGGTAACCTTCTGTGATGTAGAACAGGGGGTTGAGTTTTACAAAAAAAACAAAGCGCTTCGGCAGCATCGAGTAGGGCCACAAAATCGGGGTCGCCCAGAACAGCATTTGCAAAGCCACCTGAACCAGCTTTCCGACGTCCCTGACAAACACAATAAGCGACGAGGTGAACCAGGCGATTCCGGAGAGAAGAACGACACTCGCGAACAGATAATAGACAATCTGCAGCCAGTAAATTGACGGAGGATACCCGTATAAACAGGCGATAACCATCAGAAACAGGATAAAAAAGAGATGAATCAGTATCGCTGTAACAATTTTAATAAAGGGGATTATACTTGAACGGAAGGTAATGTTCTTAATCAGAAACCGGTATTCTCCGATGGAATTCATCGAAGCGGATATGCTTTCAGAAATGAAATTCCATGGGATCATCGCAGCGGCGAACCATATAAAAAAAGGAACATCGTTGCCGACACGTCCGGCTTTGAGTCCGAAGGTAAACGCGAACCAGATGACCAGAATGTATACAAGCGGCTGTATAAAAGCCCAGGGCAGTCCCAGGTAGGAGCCGAGATACTTGTTCATGAAATCGCGCTTTACAAGCTGCCTGAATACATAACGATTCGTCCAGAAATCGGATAGAAACATTAAAAACGCCTTGACGGCTTTTGCGATTTTCTTCATCGAACTTAGATACCCCTGCCTGCTGTTATGCGAAATTGTCCGGTTTTCAGAGATATTTTGTCAAGCAGCTTTATTCAGAGGGGGAACCGTAGTTTAATACTTATGTTTTTCATCAAATATGGTGATTAATTAAGATTCTCCTTCTTTTGTGTATTTCGAGAGCATAGCTTGAGGTCAAAGTTTACTTATCTGCTCAATCGAAAGACCGGTTATCTTTACTATCAGCTCCAATGGCATATTCTGTTCCTTCATTTTAACAGCAACTTCCCTTTTCTCTTCGATCTTGCCTTCGATCTTGCCCTCGATCTTGCCCTCAATCTTGCCCTCAATCTTGCCTTCGATTTTACCCTTTGCTTCTATTGTTTCAGCCAGTACCGTTAACATAGATTTTACCTCCGTAAGGTCGCGCATCTTTTCGATATACTCCTGCGACACACTACTCTTTAGCATTTTTGACATCCAAACAACCAGAGTTTTGATATCATCAAAATGCTGATCTTTTACATATTCTACAACCCTATCGATTGCTTTTTTCAGTTTTTCTTCATCCTGCCCTTTTTCAAGCAATATTACCGCAGCCACCAGATTGTGCAAACCCTCCAGAACTTCATCGTCTATATCTTTTTCTATGATAGAAAAATATTCAAATGAAGGTATATACCTATCCGGTATATTTCGCTCTATCATATCTTTTAAATTTGATGGTATATTCCACTCTTCACGTCCATTATACAATAACACTGGAAACACATTGGGCAAAAGCCCTCTCTTTGATTCTTTGTATATCAGGTCGTACAAAAGCAATATATACTGAAACATCCGTACCGGAATCGATTTATCAACGGTTGACTGAAATTCAATCAATATGTAGATATAACTTTGTTTTCCATTGATGATAACCTTATAGAGCAGATCAGCTTCTCTGTCGAGAAGCTCTTCAGAAACGAACGATTTATCCACAAGTTCAAGATCGTCAATTGTAATATTTTTCACAAAATCTTCGTGTACAAACGAACCCAACAGCTGCAGAAAAATACGCTTATTCTTGAAAAGATATTTATATGCACTGTCGTGCGGTCTTTTTTCTGAGTTATTCATCGGATAATGATTATCTATTTTTGATGTTTGTCAAGTAGCTTATAGATGGGGGCTTGGACAATAACACTCTGTAATTTAAAATCAGGCTTTATTACAACCAAAAGAACAAACAGGAGGTGTGCGTCGCTTTTTCGTCCATCCATGGACGGCGACGCACCTACGGGCTTCGTGCCCCACGCACGTCGCTTTTTCGTCCATCCATGGACGGCGACGCACCTACGGGCTTCGTGCCCCACGCACGTCGCTTTTTGTCCATCCCTGGACGGCGACGCAGCTACAGGCTTCGTGCCCCACGCACGTCGCTTTTTGTCCATCCCTGGACGGCGACGCACCTACAGGCTTCGTGCCCCACGCATTGGACACGATGTCCGAAAGGCGGTTTCATGCGGCAGGATGTCGCAATATAGAAACCGCCACGGAGGAAAGGAGGTTAATCATTTTCTTCTGCAGCAGTCAAAATCAGATCAATAAGCTTAGGACTTATTCTAATATCTGATTTTTCTAATTGCTCGAGAAGTGGACGAATTTTATCGATCATTCCGTTTTTTTTCGCTTTCAGCAGTACGCCCAAAGTACCGATAACCGGCAATTCATTGAGTTCAGCAATTTTACGGGCCTTCTGATCATCTATTAGCACATAAGGTGCATTGGACTCTTTTGCAAGAACAATAACTTCGGACTCACCGGCACCTAAATCACACTTCAATATATTTACGGCTACTTCATTTTGGACAACCATTACTTTATCTTGCAGATATATCTGTAATATTTCGGAATAAGGTTTTCCAGCCTGTACAACTTCATTATAAACCGCTCCCGGAACAATAACCCCGGCAAACTGCAAATCAAGAATATTGAGACTTTCAAGAGCAGCAAGCGAAATTAACGGTGACGAATCACAGATTATCATGATCGCATTACAGTTTCAATTTCATTATTAAAATCTTCTGCCTCATAATTTATAACAGGCACCTGTTGCCGCCCCAGTTTCATCATGAAATCTGTTTTATTCATTTCTGCAAGTTCAGAAGCCTTGCCCATTGAAAGTTTATTTGCTTTATAAAGCTCAACCGCGGTCAGCAGTTTCATAGTTTTTAAAAATTCATCTTTATTCTCGTTCAATGTACACAATATGTCATTTGATACATCAAAACGTATTTCTGTGGTTTTCATTTACCGTCCTCCGCTCTTGTATAATACAACTCAAGAAACGGGATGTCAAGCAGCTTTATCCCCTCACCCTCCGTGTACTCTGTGGTTTCATTCCTTTTGCTTTATTTCAGCGGGTGCTGTAGTTTTTCTCGATCCATTTGCGGTATTCGCCGCTTCGCACGCTCTCGCTCCAGGCTTCGTTCGAAAGATACCAGTCGACCGTCGCCGCGAGGCCCTTGTCGAAGGTGTAGGCCTGTTTCCAGCCGAGCTCGGATTTGATCTTGTCGCAGTTGATCGCGTAACGGCGGTCATGTCCGGGGCGGTCTTTGACGAAGGTGATGAGCTTCTTGTAGTATGCGGTATCCCCCCGCCCGGTCTTGAGAGCCATGAGCTCGCAAAGAGTATGCACAAGTTTGATATTCTCCCACTCGTTTTCGCCACCGATGTTGTAGGTCTCGCCGCTTCTGCCCTTTGTTACGATCGCCCACACGCCGCTGTTGTGGTCGTCGACGTAAAGCCAGTCGCGAATGTTGCGGCCGTCGCCGTATACCGGCAGCGGCTTTTCGTCCCTGATGTTCTGTATCATTACGGGAATCAGTTTTTCGGGAAACTGATAGGGGCCGTAGTTGTTCGAGCAGTTCGAAAGCGTGATCGAGAGGCCGTAGGTGTGATGATAGGCCATGACGAGGTGATCGCTCGAGGCCTTGCTCGCCGAATAGGGGCTGCGAGGATCGTAGGGAGTTGTCTCGTAGAAAAAGCCGGTGTCGCCCAGCGAGCCGTAGACCTCGTCGGTGGAGACATGGTGAAAGTGACAGCCCTCTTTGCCCTGCCAGAGGGTGCGGGCGCATTCGAGCAGGGTGAATGTTCCCATCACATTGGTGCGGACAAATTCTTCGGGGCCGAGTATCGAACGGTCGACGTGCGATTCGGCGGCGAAGTGAATGATTGTGTCGACATCGTATTTGCTCATGACGGCGGATACGGCCTCTTTGTCGCAGATGTCGGCCTGCTCGAAGAAGTAGCGGCTGCCGCCGTGTTTTTCGCTGACATCGGCCAGACTTGCGGCGTTGCCCGCGTAGGTGAGTTTGTCGAGATTGATTATTTTTCCGCTAAAATCTGTACCGTTAAAAATATAACGTATAAAGTTTGATCCGATAAATCCGGCACCGCCGGTCACCATGATGTTGTTCAGTTTTCGCATTGATCGCTCCGTTGTAATAGTGTTATTCAGTGTCATATTTGAAAAATTCGATGATCAGGGCAATGCTGCGACCGCCGCCGCCAATTTCTGCGGATCCGACAGATGCTTGTCGATAATCGAAACTATTATCCCCATACTTAGCTTTTGATAGTCATGGACGGCTATGTTTCTGAAACCGACCATTGCCGACAGGCTTGCCGATAAATTCTCATCTATAAGCCCTTCATTGCATAAAATCTCAAAACATTCTCTGCTGGACTGCGGCAGCGGGTATCCTTTTATACGAATAATGTGTACGGCAATATCGATGGCCGCTTCGCAAAGCCGCTGAATATTGAGTATTATTGAATCCTGCCTGGTATAATCGGCAAGTGAATCGGGATCATCATTGTACACTTCGCGTATTCGATCGATACAGTGATTTATGATCTGCGACTTGTTCATGACAATATCATCAAGCATGGGCAAACATCGAATCAATAATTTCTTTACGCTCTTCGTTCAGTCGCAGGTATTTCTTGATAACATTCATTTCAAACATTTCCCGCTGCAGACGGCTTTTTTCATACAACACGGTACCTCCGCCGACAACCTCTTTCTGAAACACCGTTGTCGCCGGGCGTAATTGCACAAGATCAACATCTATACCGAGCACGGACGACATCTTCTGGGCCTTCATAAAAAGCTCGTATGCATCAATATCTTTTTCCAGAAATATCGCCACATCAAGATCGCTTTGACTTGTACAGCCACCCTTCACATACGAACCGAAGAGGTATACAAACTCCGGATCCAAAGGAAGCAGCATTTCAAGAATGGCGGATTTGATCTGTTCAAAATTTTTTTTCACCGCAAAGCTCCTGTATCGGAAAACAGTCCGCATCATAATGGCTGCCAATAAATCTGTCAAGCCGTATCAGAATCAGCCTTCATCAACCTTGTTCCTCTGTGGACTCCGTGGCCTCCATTGTTTTGTCTTTTTCTTTAATTGAAGATGATTTTACTCAACCGAAGTGAAAATATCCGGCAGGAAAATTCGCAAGCCGGGAAAAAGAGGCGTTTCTACAACATCGTCTTTCGAATAATAGGCGGGTTTTTCATATTGCGAGCCGTTCATCGAATAGATGATAATCGTTTTGTTTCCGGGGTTGACCAGCCAGTATTCCTTTACACCATGAAGCTCGTACAGTCTGAGTTTTTCCGTCGAGTCTTTATATGCGCTCGATGGCGAAAGTATCTCGATGCAGATATCGGGTGCACCTTTACAGCCGCGTTCGTCAATTTTACCGGGATCACATATGACAACTATATCGGGCTGTACTACGGTATAAATCTCTTCCTCAGATGTCTCATCACTTTCCAGTCGAACGTCGAAAGGCGCCACATACAAGCTGCATGGTTTTGCTTTTAGATAATTACCAATCTGTCGGGATATCTCTACCAGTAACTCCTGATGAACCGGTGACGGTGCGGGACTCATATCATAAGCGACACCATCTATCAGTTCCCAGCGTTCTTCGTCGGGCCACGAAAGGTAGTCGGCATAGGTATACTTGTGATCGGGTTTTGGTTTTGGAATTGCCATAGCCAGCCTCCTTTTTCCTTTATCATCAATTTCTGTCATATCACAAGCATTATTCAACAGAAATCAACGAAAATTAACAGGGGGTGAGGGCTCAGGAACCCCTCCGTGGACTCTGTGGCCTTCGTGGTTTAGTCCTTTCGCTTTGTTACGAACGGGTTAGCTTGAGGGGATACGAGACATTTCTGAGAAACTGCTCGAGCGAGCTTTGCCACTGAGGCACGCTTACAGCGAAGGCTGCCTTTGTTTTTGATTTGTCGAGCAGCGAATACATCGGCCGAAGAACTTTAGAGGGATACTCTGCGGACGAACAGGGTTCGACCAGACACTCTTTGTTCAGGATGCCGAAAGCGAAAGCCTGCTCGAAAATCGCCTTTGAAAAATCGAACCAGGTAATCTCGCCCTCATTTGAATAGTGGTAAATTCCGTAATTGTCGCTTTTGGCGAGAATAATTGTGCGGATGAGAGAGGCAAGATCGTCGGCGAATGTCGGGCTGCCGTGCTGATCGTTGACGACCTTTATGCGATCTTTTGACGCCATCAGGCGAAGCATGGTATAGACAAAATTGGCGCCGAACTGTCCGTAGAGCCAGGCCGTGCGTATGATAAAATAGCTGCCGGTATTGTCAATGACCGCCTTCTCTCCGGCGAGCTTTGTTCTGCCATAGGCGCCGGCCGGAGCCGTCACATCATCTTCTTTACGCGCACCGGGCTCTGTTCCCGGAAATACGTAATCGGTTGAAAGGTGTATCAGCCTGGTCCCGTGTTTTGCGCAAGATCTCGCAAGATTTTCAGGTCCGAGGGCATTGATACGGAGCGCTTTCTCCTCTTCGTCTTCGGCTTTATCGACAGCCGTATAGGCGGCACAGTTGACAACCCAGTCGATTTGATGCTGCGTAAAAAAACGGTCTACCGCCGCGGCGTCGCAAATGTCGAGTTCAAGATCGCTTGCGACAAAGGCAATACCCGCAATCGAAAGCTGACGGGCCACTTCCGATCCCAGCATTCCCCGATACCCTGTAATCCAGACCATTTTGCGACCTCCGTGGTTTGTCTTTTAATTCAGTTGTGATTCAGATCCCGCAACAGGGGGCGAACCTTGTCTTTGTCTGACAAAATGGGATTGTCAACGGGCCACTTTACAGCGATGTCGGGATCGTTCCAGAGTATACCGCCATCGTGTTCGGGCGAATATATATCGGTACACTTGTACAGAAAAACCGTGTCATCTCTGAGTGTTGCGAAACCGTGCGCGAGACCGGGAGCGATGTAGAGCATGCTGCAGTTCTCTTCGTTCAGCTCAATGCCGAACCATTTGCCGTATGTCGGCGATGAGGGGCGGATATCAACCGCGACGTCATACACGGCGCCGCGTGCAACGCGAACCAGCTTTCCCTGCGCTCTGGGCGCACGCTGAAAATGAAGACCCCGGATCACATCTTTCTGTGAAAACGAATGATTGTCCTGAACGAATTCCAGTTCTATTCCCGCGGCGGAAAACTCTTCTTTTCGGTATGACTCAAGAAAAAAGCCCCTTGCATCGGGGAAAACACGCGGCTGCACAACCAGAACGCCTTCGATCATAGTCTTTTTAAACTCGAATGCCATCGATTACTCCTTCTGTGCGGCAACTTTTTGCAGATACTCGCCATAGCCAGTTTTCAGAAGGCCGTTTGCAAGTTCAAGAAGCTGTTCTTTCGTTATATATTTCATCTGATATGCGATCTCCTCAATACAGGCGATTTTGAGCCCCTGACGCTCTTCGATGGTGCGCACAAAAACCGACGAGTCGAGCAGCGAGTTATACGTGCCGGTATCGAGCCAGGCGTATCCCCGCCCCATCAGTTCTACACGAAGGTTTTTTCTCGCAAGATATTCGTTGTTTACGGCGGTTATTTCAATCTCACCTCTCGCAGAGGGTTTGATGTTTTTCGCGATTTCTACCACGTCATTATCATAAAAATAAAGCCCGACAACTGCGTAATTCGATTTGGGATTATGCGGTTTCTCTTCAATCGAGATGACTTCTTTTTTCGCGTTAAATTCAACAACACCGTAGCGCTGCGGATCATCGACATAGTAACCGAACACGGTTGCGCCCTGTTTTTGCGCGGCCGCCCTGTGCAGCATATCGATTAGGCCGTGCCCGTAGAAAACGTTGTCGCCCAGAATCATGCAGACCGAGTCAGTGCCGATAAAGTCAGCACCGACGATGAAAGCGTCGGCGAGCCCCCGGGGCGTCTCCTGCACGGCATAGGAGAATTTCAGGCCAAGCTGCGAGCCGTCGCCGAGCAGAGCCTCAATTCGGGGAGTATCGAGCGGGGTTGAAATTATGAGAATCTCGCGAATACCCGCGAGCATAAGCGTCGAAAGAGGGTAGTAGATTGTCGGTTTGTCATAGACCGGCAAAAGCTGTTTGGATACCGTCTTGGTAAGCGGGTACAGTCTCGTGCCGGAGCCCCCGGCGAGTATTATTCCTTTCATTTTTCCGTCCTGTCTGACATTTTCAATTGGGAACCTCGAATAAAGACCACCCGGGATGCATGCTCGGCGGCTTCGCCGCCAACAGGCGACCAACCCCTATTGATTTACCTCGTTTCTTATTGGCAACCACAAAAAACGATCTATGCAACTTGCGGTTCACAAAAACTCAATAAAATACGAGGTAAACCTTCACCGGAGGTATTTTTTGAACCGCTTATTGAAAATATTCGAGGTTCGAGTTGCGAAGATTTATTATGAGATTCCCAAATCTGGTATCTGCCTTTCCTTTACCAATCACGTCAAGAAAAAAAGCCGACTGAAACAAACGGCTTTTTTCTATTTGAATTTGATCCATGCGGAGTCATCGGTAATGTCGGGTTTCTCGATACGCACATGATGATTGAGGGTATACTTGAATTCCCCGTTTTCTTCGGGACGCCAAGGAGTGTAAAGGATATCAAGCGGCACTTTCGATTCGGGCTCGGCAATGATTTTTCCGGTAAAGGGGTTTATCATTTTTGTCAGTCCGTTCATGGCGACGGCGGGCGTATCGGCCGAGACCATGAACGTTCCGTCTGTTTTCAAATCTCCGCGCGAAGCGAAATCTTTCACCATAAAAAGCGAGTTGACCGAGGCACGAAGTTGCTCAGAAACGCTCGCCTCTGCGTTCGTATATAAACTCGGGACATTGAGAAACCTTCCGTGATCAGAAATGATCACAATTCTCGTATTGTCATAGACGCCGTTATCTTTCAGATGTTTCAGCCATCTGGCCACCGTAACAAGTGCGGTTGTATCACAATAGACATGTTTCACCGACTGCAGATCGTTGCCAAATCGCGTCATCACAGCCTTGTCATATTCTATTTTGCCGCTCAGATCCAGCCTGAACTCATCACTATACGCCCACGGCTCATGAGTCGTATTGTTGAACATCATTACGAAACTGCTCTTATCCGAGGAATCGACTTCGGTCATATCGGGCATCAAATCAAGAGCAGAATAATTTTTACTAGCCACTACCATCTCGTTTCCCTTGGGATAGAATGTAACTTTATCATGGTTTGTCGGTGTTATACGCCAGGGGCGAATAAACCAGTTACCCTTGTCATAAAAGGTTTCCCTGAGTAGCGGGCTGACGCTGCGGAAAAGGCCGAAGGCGATGAATTTTTTGGGAATATCATCACGCAGTGAAAGCCTCGCCGCTTCTTTTTTGAGCCAGATTTTACTGCATATACTTGTGGGATCTTCAACTTTCGCTCCTCCGAGACCGTCACTCGGTTTGATCCTGAGTGAAGCCCAACCGGGGGAAATTATCGTCACAGAGTATCCCGCATTGATGAAATTAACCGGAAGTATGCGGGCCGATTCGAGTATTTTTTCGGAAAGCGGGTCATCTACGCGCTGTTCGTTCATGTTGAACGCCGTATATTCGTATCCCCCCATAACGGCAGGCAGGGCACTGTAAGTGGTTTGCGAAACGGAAACCGTGTTGGGATACCAGGTGAAGCCATCGTAATCGCTCTTCAGTGCAGGCACCATATCCAGCGCCTCGTATACATATCCGCCGACAAAGCGATCGAGCATGAGAACGACGACATTCTTACCCGTCTTCGAAAGCCGTATCAGTTTATTGAGCTGCTTGGGTTCATTTTTCTGCGCATACTCCGCTTTCGAATCAAAAACGGTTTTATTGTGCACACTCAACGCGAGTGCTCCGATTATGACGATAAGCGGTATGGGAAGAAGCCGCGAAACACTTTTCTTTTTCACCAACAATAGCACAAGCACAAGCACAAAGAGATGGTATATGATGTTAAGAATAACCGAAACGGGTGAGATGCTATAACCGTTCTGAATCACCATGTTGCTCATATCGCCGTAGTTTCCGCTAAAAAGGAAAATATTGCCGAGTTGAGCGAGAAGACAGTATAACAGAATGACCGTCAAAAGCTTTCTTTTCGTTTTAAACTGCCGGTACAGCAGCGCAAACAGGAACAGGGAAATAAAAAGGGCAACAAATGAAAACTTCATATAAAAAACAAAGGTGTTGCCGAAATCCTTATGCGAACCGGACTCGAGAAGAGAACTGGGTGCGGTGAGGAAGGCCAGTACCGATATCGCCGTCGCTGTCGCCGCGAAAAGCCGTTTACTCTGTGTCTCGTTAAGATGTATCTTCAGATTTTCTTTTATGAACAGTACCAGTTTTGAAACAAGAAAGACAATCAGCAGCAAAACAAAGCCCTTAACGGAAAAAGTCTTCTCGCTGCCATTCTTTGACGCTGTCGTGTAGTATTTCCAGAGAAAAAATGACGAAGCTGACCACAGAACAATATGAACGGGAACGAGAAAAACTCCGGAAGAGCGTTTCGCAAATGACAGAAAAAGCGGAACGAGCATGTACAAGGCGAATAGCGCCAGAGTGAAAAGAAAGACCGCTTCACCGATATCAGTTCGGGCCTTTTCAGCCGGCATCTGCAAATTGACGAGCATAAGCAGCGATATGAACATCATGCCAGAAAACAGCAACCAATCTGGAAAAATTCGTTTTTCATGGAGCTTCAGCGAATCATGAATTTTTCTCAACAGGCGATTGTCGGTCAGCAAAAGAACCGGTGTTTCATCAATAACCGTATACTGCTCCTTGTCGATAATACGATACACCGCATTCTTGATGAGCGAGAAAAAATTATTGAAGGTCCAGTACAGAAGAAGGCCTGCGGGAGAAGTGTAGAGCAAGGCGAGAAAGAGCAGCGCAATGCCGTAGACCTGCACTTTTTCACGGGGGTTTCTCAGTTTTTTACTGTATATCATCGAAGAGACGATATTGACAAAGGTCATCAGAAAAGGAAGAAAATTCACCTTGAGTGAGCCGAAGCGAAGCAGCTTGTCCTGAAATGCCAGGTCCTTTATGAACAGTACGGCCACGCCCTTGAGCCCTTCATGATTGGACAGAAGATGATACGCTGCGATAAAGAAGGGTATCTGAATCAGCAGGCCCGCCATCGAGCGGAAAGCATAGAGGGGGCTGTAGCCGTTTTGCCGGTAGAGCACGCGCAAATAGGAATGCAGCTCCTGCCCGCTGAATACGGCCTTGAGTTCGTCGATGCGCGGCTTCATCTTCTGCTGAATGGCGCGTTCTGCATCCTGCCACTTTTCGGCAATGTGATACAGCGGCAGCACTCCGACCGAAACGGCAGCACTCAGCGCGATTATCGAAAGGGTGTAATTGCCGCTGAGATTGTAAATGAACTCGAGCAGCAATTTCATCAGAAATTCGAGCGGATATATCGTTACCGAATAGATCAGGTGTCCCATTAAGTTTTCCTTGTCATATCAAATACCAGGACGAGGGCGGTGTTCAGTTTCAGCCGCCGTTGCACTCATTGTGCAGTTTCTCAAGAAAGGCGGCGCCTCTTTTACCGGCTTCGCCGGGATGACAGTAGACGCGCGAAGCAATCTCACGTATGCCTGCACTCATATCTCCCTTTTCAGTCGCGCGGTCTATCAGCTCATGTATCGACGCCACATCGCCCTCTTCGAAGACAAGGCCGATTCGCCCCTGCTGAATGTAGGACATGAGCGTACTCCTTCGCGATGAAAGCGAAGCCATATCGTATTTCCGCGGATCCACTGCGAAATTGGCAACAAGAACGGGCCGCGAGAAAAGAAAGATATAGTCGAAGATTATTCCGGAAAAGTCGGAGATCATCACATCGGCACTACGCATTGACTCGAGCCCGTCGGAGGCGAAATCCCACTCGACATTGGGGCGGTCTGCGTAATTTTGACGCATCTGTTCGATGAATTCCTTTTCGGCAACAAGGCTTTGGGGGTGAGGACGAACGATAATTTTAACATCACGGGTGAGCAGCTGATCGATGAGAGACTTTCCGAACTTTGTCAGAAAACCTTTCTCGCCCCAGCTGGGAGCGACGAGAATGGTCTTCTTTTTTGACTGCAGTGAAGAGCCGTCGGCACCTTCATTGCGAGTTGTTTCGATTCGTTTTCGCAGAACATCAAGATAGGGACTGCCGATAACTTCTATTTTTTTCTCGGGCAAACCGCGAAGCTGTTCGAGCTCGCGAATGACGGCCTTCTGGTGCTCTCCATTGACCAGCACCGAGTCGAAATAGTCAACACCGTAGGGTGCATAAGTGGAGGTATCCTCCATGCCGTGGACGATGTGCACGTAGTGCTTCACCGCCTTGCTGCGCCGAAGCTGAAACACGTCGAGCCCGGGAGTCGTCATTACAACCACATCGGCCTCGACGAGGTTCATAAAGAAAAATGCCCGCACCCCTTCTCCGATGAATTTCGCACTATAATTGTCATAGTCCGCCTCGAGTCCGGGATCGTTTTTTCCGCTCGTAAAATAGGCGATCTGCTTTCCTTTTTTCGCTAATTCATCGATTATGGGAAAGAAAACATTCCAGTACTGCTTTCCTTCGGAATAAAAGACAATCTCATAATGCTTCTTCTCTATATTCCGCTTTCCAGCCAGAATTGAGGGAAGGTATTTCAGTCTGTGAAAAAGCCCCTTCAGCATGAAAAACAGGGTTGTCGCGATACCGATGAGCGCTGAAAAAAGCATACCCCCGGTACCGGGATCGAGATAGGCAAAAGCCGGTGCCGGCAGAAGAATGCACAGCAGTATAAAATACAGTTTGTTCATAGTTTTATCTTTTAATTAAATTTATTCATCAGCGGCGTTTTTCAAGCACTTTCCGGTATATGTACTCTATACCGTCGGCACCGGGATTAACCGGATTATTCTTAAGACGCTCACTGTTGACCGACGAACAGAGCGTCTGAAGATCGTTTCCGAAAGTAGCGAGCCCGATGTTCTCAAGAAGCCGCTCGAAAGCCTCAACCGCCTGCAGCGCATCCTCGCAGCCGAAAAGCAGGGCAAGCTCACGGTAGAGGTGATCGAGATGTTCTTTTCCCCTCGCGTCAATGATTTTTTCGGGATGGGCAAGCATGTATCGCCACAGTTCGGGCAGGCACAACGCCACGCCATGACCATGAGCGACCCTGTACATCGAAGCCAGTTTATAGCTCATGGCGTGTGCGGCGGTGGTCTGTGTAATGTTTATCGCCCTGCCCGAAATATTGGCGGCCAGCAGAATCTTTTCGGCCGCCGAAGCGTCACCCTGCAGGTAGGCCTCGTAATGCCCGAGAATCAACGATATCGTCTGTCGGGAATATTCCATACTTTCATCGGTTGAATTGACCGACCACATCGATTCTATGCCATGACACAGTGCGTCCAGCATCGCGGTTTTTTTAATGTAGAGGGGAAGGGTCTCGAGAAACTTCGCTTCGAGTATCGCAAAATCGGGCACGATAGAATCATGCGTCACCGACTGTTTGACACCTTCTTCGTAGATAACGGCGTAGCGTGTCGACTCGCTGCCGGTTCCCGCGGTGGTGGGAATAGCCATGAGGCCTATCGACGAGGCGACAACTTTCTGCTTCAGGTAGTTCACGGAGGGATCGAGCACGGCATACAGTTTGATGCATTTCGCCACATCGATCGCGCTGCCGCCGCCGACCGCAACGATGAAGTCACACTGTTCTTTTCTGAAAAGGTCAACACCCTCGACGACATTTTCATAGAGCGGATTGGCAACGAAGTTACTGAAGCGGACATGCGGCACGGGAAGATCGTCAAAATACGGTTTGATAAAGAGAAGATCAAATTCGGGAGGGCACACGAGCAGAAACTTTTTTACTTTCCGCTCGTTCAGAATGGAGGCTATTTTACGATAACCTTCCGCTTCGCATATGACACGCTGCTTCACATTCATCTGATGCGCCCCCATGATCAGTCCGCCTCGGGAATAAGCGTCAGAATCTCTTTAATGGACATGCATTGCTCATCGGCTTCGAGGCAGCGATTGTTAAGTAAAATCGTCTCGGCGGTTTTCTTCATCGCCGGAAAGGCGCTGCGTATGAGCTGGTTCGCATAGATGATGACATTGACGCCAAGCGCTTTCCATTCGCTCTCGGTAATGGCGTTAAAGGTGGTGGGTACGATTACGATAGGAGTTTTTGCATCGGCATCTCTGAAAAGGCGAATGAATTCCTTGATCTCGTCGGGACTCTTTTTGCGCGAGTGAATCATTATGCCGTCAGCGCCGGCCTCGACGAAGGCAAAGGCTCT
>JAEWVL010000113.1 GCA_023396665.1 Spirochaetota bacterium | reverse complement strand
TTACCATGATTGTTTCCGAAAATGTTATAATTGCGAAACCCGTTCATCTTTGCTTTGGCGTTATTCCCAAAACCGGAATCCAACGCATATTTCTGGACGTCAACGTCGGTGCAAACGCAAAAATCGCGCTCTTCGCGCACTGCTCATTCCCCTTCGCCGAAGATGTCACCCATATCATGGAAGCGACAATCAGACTCGGAGAGGGCGCGGATTATTCGTATTTTGAACGCCACGTGCACAGTGAACAGGGCGGTGTAAAGGTTCTTCCTGTAACAAAAGTGCATATAGGCGAGCGCGCCCGTTTCAAAACCGAATTCGAACTACTCAAGGGTCGGGTCGGCTTGATG
The DNA here is from genome assembly GCA_023396665.1 of Spirochaetota bacterium. GTDB lineage: Bacteria > Spirochaetota > UBA4802 > UBA4802 > JAFGJZ01 > JAEWVL01. The sequence goes on along the minus strand of JAEWVL010000113.1, from coordinate 5,631 downwards.
GATATCAATTATGAAACCTTCGCCAAACGGGAAGCGCTCATCGATATGAGCGCACGCATCAGCGGTCGGGGTGATGACAGAATAAAATTGACCGAAATCGCCAGGCTCGAAGGTGATTATGCACGCGCCGTGCTCACCTCGAAGATTGCCGTACGTGACAATGCCTCAGCCGAGATTTACAACACCATCAGCGCCCTGGCGCCCTACTCCAGAGGACATGTCGACTGCAAGGAGATCATCAAGGACAGTGCGCATGCCATTGCAGTACCCGTTGTTGACGTACGACACGCACTCGCACATGTCACACATGAGGCGGCAGTCGGCAGTGTTGATAAAAAACAACTTGAGACATTGATGGCGAGGGGTCTTGATGAGGACGAAGCGAGTGAATTGATTATACAGGGACTGCTTTCGTAGCGCTATCCCCCCCCAAGTAAACAAACGCACAATTACAGAAAACGCCGGGTTCCCGGCGACATTGCATTAATGCATTCAGCCTTTCGAATCACCTCTGCAATTATTTTTGCTATAAAAAAAAATAATTGCACTTCCTGAGCGCATTGCTATAATTCCCCGACATATCATTCAAGCGGGTTTTCATTGATTTTCACCGTAAAAAAACGGAATAAACACTTTAAAACAAACAGCTTTTTCCGTATTATTCACGGTGAGTAAGCATAAAGTCAAGGGAAAGCGTCGAACATCATTTTTCGACACCCCTTTGTTCGGGTGCACTTACCCAACGAGAGTTGACAGATGAAAAAGGCGATTATCGTACTTGTATTTCTTCTGTCGTCGTGTACCCGAAGCGGGAACGGCGTTCCCTTTCACATCGTCTATACCCCACCGGAAAATATTTTTCTTTCAAATCAGACCGTTTCATTCACCGGCGACGTGCTGTATTTCCCCGAAAGCTATATAAATCCGCATGAAATTACCATGGAAGAGGAAAGCGGAAAAGTCGAAGCGCCGGGTAATTTCAGGACGATTGATTTCTCCACGCTCAACACCCGGCCTGAAACCACGATCAAGGGAACATTTTTTTTCAGGATAAGATTCTGCAACCAAAACAAATCGCTTCTTCTGAGAGTACCTTATTTAACCAACGCCGATATTTTCGTCAATGGTGATCTTAAGCATGAGATCCGCTCGATAGAACAGTATTTTCTGGACGGCTCGCTGCTTTACCGGGACTCATATCTCGTACTGGATAGCACTGGCTGCACGACCGATATTGTTATTCATAATTACAGTGATAACGTGCAAAACTCGGGCGGCTTGTTCTCCATCGGAAACCCCGCTTCTGTCATAACCGATATTTCCCGGCAGAAATACCTGCTTATCGCGGTTATAACGATTCTTCTGGTACTGTGTGTGTATCACATGAACATGTTCGTTCTCTATCCGAACGACCGGTCACTTGTCACCTTTGCCGTAATCTGCCTGGTAATAGGCGCACGCCTCGCCATTTTGAATGTATCAATCAGCACCGACTCATTTGTTATTCTTCTTCTGAGCCGTCTCTATTACAGTTTGTATTATCTGGTTTCCATATTTTTCATTTTTTTCGTCTCCCATAATTTTCCGAAGGCACTCAGCAGTTTTTTTGTCAGCATCTCAGCTTCAATTCTGGCGATATTCGCGGGTACGCTTTTTTTCGTTCACGATTCGTTTATCAGCGTTTATATCATTTCAACCTATTACATAATCTCTTTCATCTCCGCACACATCATTTATCGCATTCTGGTCAGCAACAAAAAAAAGATGTCTCTGAGCTCAAAAGTATTTGTCGTCTGCTTTCTGGTCTTTGTTTTTGCAAACATCAACGACCTGTTAGCGGCGTCGGGGATATCTCCTCTTCACGGGACACTCAAATACGCCATAGTACTGCTGATCACTTCCGAGGTTTTTCTCATCTCCTACCGTTACACAAAGAGTCATCTCGCAAAAGAACGCATTGCCGCTGAACTGGCGGATAAAACCGAACAGTTGACGCTGGCTAATTCAAAGTTGCTCACACTGAACAAAAATCTGGAACATACCGTCGAGATAAAGACCGACGAATACAAGCATGCACTGCTCAGAGCAGAGGAGGCTCTGGGACAACTGGAATCGACACACGAACTGCTTGAAAAGGATCTGGAACTGGCGGGAAACATTCAACGTTCATACTTTCCCAATATGGCTCCCGAGTGTTCCGGGTGGCAGATCAGCTTCATATATCATCCCGCGCATCGTGTTTCGGGCGATATGTACGATTTTTATACCCGTAACAATAATCTGGCCGGAGTCTCGCTTTTCGATGTGTCCGGACACGGAATCGCATCGGGGCTGATAACCATGCTTTCTAAAAATATCGTATCAGATATTTTTTACCGCTATTACGATCGCTCGTTCGAAAAGACAATTTCGTTTATCAATCGCAGACTGATACATGAAATCGGAGAGCTTGATAACTACCTTACCGGCGTTATGCTGCGCTTCAAGAAGGATATTGTCGAATACAGCAACGCTTCACATGCGGATGTGCTGTTGAAACGCCCCGGCGAAACGGCAAGATCTCTTGCCGGAAACGATTTTAAAAAGGGGAATTTTCTCGGTGTTCCGGTTCTGAACGAATATTACGCGACAACGAGTGTAACACTTATACCGGGAGACACCTTGTATATTTTTTCGGATTGTCTGTTTGAATCACATATTGAGCCGGAAAAAGGGGGAAAGCGGGAGAGTTTCGGTATTTTCAGAATTCAGGAAATCATCAACGAGATGGGAGACGATAAAAGTGCGGAAGAACTGCTTTCAGAGATCACCGGACGATTTTTTCTGTCGCTCGGAAATAACCCCCTTAGCGATGACCTCACCCTGATCGTACTAAAAAAAACGGAATAGACCGGCCTTAACCCTCAATTTGATCGAAACTTTTGTATATCTCAAAATATCTGTCGGCCGAGGTGACCTGCATCACCTGCAGAATATCGTCAGATACCGCACACAATGAGAGCTTCTTTCCCTCGTTTTTCATGGTTTTACTCATAATGGCGAGGATACCAAGTCCTGAAGAATCAATGGTATGCACACCTTCGAAAGAAATAATGATAGAAGAGTACTCATTTGCGATATCAAAGAGCTCTTTTTTTATTTCACCCGAATTATAAAGATTAAATTCGGAAGGAAGACTTACAATAACATGCCCGCGGTATTCTTTTCTGTTCGTTATCATCATTTTGCCTTCAACAGTATTTGAAAAACACTTACATGTTTCAGCGCTTTTGTCAAAGAAAAATTCGCCCCTGCTCAGTTATTATTACACAAAATAGTACTTAAAGTACATTTTACAGAGTGTAAAGCCGACAGCAAAGGACTCATCAGCTACTTTACGATTATCAGCGAGGCGGCCCCCCCCGTATCATCAGCTGCAGTGTCAGGATTATACAGATCGACCTTCCACTCGCCGTTTACTATGTATTTATAGCGATACTTTCCGCGAGGCAGTTTCTTCGTTACCCGCCAGATATTATCTTCACCTCTCGTCAAGATGTCGTTTTCCGGATTCCAGTTGTTAAAATCACCAGCTATCGATACGTAGTCAGCTGTTTCATCATACAATCTGAATTCAACCGTGCTTATCTTTTTGCCGCCTTTCATCCTGTAGGTAACAAATCTGCCATCAGGCGTAGAATCGGGCCAGGCAACTGAGAGATACGAACCGTATTGGTCGTCTTCAAGTTCATCGTTGAGGGGGTCGGTGATCCAGATTCCGTCGACATTAAACTTGTATAAGACGCGATCCTCTTTTTCATACTCGGAAAGGAAGTAGTACCAGATACCATTGCCGTTTCGACGCATGACAACGCGGCGCCAGTCGGAAAAAGTGCCGCCGATGTACACATGAGCGGCACTGCGCGATTCGTAGGTAAACAAAACCCCACGAACGAGCTGCCGTTTATCGTTCGGACCGACACTTTTGAGAATAATCTGCAGGCGCTGCGGAGGCCGGGCGCTTTGCATAGTTTCGAAAGAATATTCATAAACGCTCGTATATTCATCAGCCGAAAGCGTCAATATCGCCAGAACCAAAACCATTGCAGCAAAAGCACTACGGGCAAACAGCTTCCTGAACCCGATAGACACCGGCATTCCCCGCAAAAAATCACGTCCGAAACGCACATTTTTTCCGTAAACTGTGCCCGACAAGCGATCGTTTTGTTTTACCATACACTCTTTTTCCATTGAAATCATAATAGATCCGCCGCGTACGGCTTTGTCACAGCCATGAATATTGGCTGCAAACAGCCCATCTCATGAAAGAGACAAAAAGAGCGTGAAAATCCGGCGGCGTCAAAACCACGCTACTACCATTGTCGATCAGACCTTATCACAAGCTTGAATTATGCGAAGACGAAACCGGGGCTTTTTTTGATATAGGCCGGATTGTTCCCTTTTTTTATTGGCGGGAATCTCTAAAAACTTATCTTCGCAACTCGAACCTCGAATAATTTCCATGAATAACGAGGTAAAATCATTGCGGATGGTAATTATTCGAGGTTCCCTGGTATTATTACACGGAAAATTTCCTAATGGACGCGTTTTGGAGGACAGTAATGAGCATTGTCATCAGAGCCGGAAAACGGGCGCTTACCCATATAAGAAAAAACGGACTTTCCCAGGATGATATTGACCTGTTTATCGGCGCATCCGGTGGCCCGAAGTGCCTCATTCTCAATGGTCTTGACAGGGCTATTTTCGGCACATGGTTCAAAAAAAGAAAAAAACCGCTCACAATGATCGGATCTTCGATCGGCTGTTACCGTATCAGCGCCCTGGCACAGAAAAACCCTCTCGAAGCGATTACCCGCTTCGGCGAACGCTATGCGGCGCAAAGCTATTCACAAAATCCTGATGCCAAAGAGATCAGCGACGAGGCCGAATCGATACTGGAAGACTATGTCGGACCAAGGGCTGTTCAGGACATTCTCTCTCATCCTTTTATGCGGGTACATTTTATTGCGGCCAGAGCCAGGGGGATAGGGGCATTTGATCTTGCACCGCTAATGGCACCGCATTTTGCGGCAGCCTACATCGGCAATCTTTTCAGCAGAACATCACTGAATCTGTTTTTCGAACGCTATGTCTTTCGCGACAGCCGCTCTGCTTTAAATATGGAACTCTTTCCCGATGTAGCGACAAAAGCGGTCGATCTGAATGCAGATAATTTCCACAAAGCCGTGCTTGCATCGGGAGCTATTCCCTTTGCGATGCAGGGCGTCAATGATATTCCAGGATGCCCCGGAACATTCCGCGACGGCGGCATCATCGATTATCATTTCGATCTTCCCTTTGACAACATGACAGAGGGATTGGCTCTTTATCCCCATTTCTTTGACAAGCTTGTTCCCGGTTGGCTCGACAAGTCAAACAACAGAAAGCCGTCGGCAGCAAATTACAGCAATGTGGTTTTTGTGGCTCCATCACAGAAGTTCATAGAAACGCTCCCCAATGCAAAAGTACCCGACAGAAAAGATGTTGTCAATTATCTGAAAGACCCCGCGGGAAGAATTGCCGTCTGGAACAGCGTTATCAGGGCGGGACGTGAAATCGGCGAGGAATTCATGCATACGATCAGTACAGGCG
>JAEWVL010000073.1 GCA_023396665.1 Spirochaetota bacterium | reverse complement strand
TACTGTCGCTTGTCTACGCCTTTTTTGCCAGAAGGCTCAGAGCCGGGAAATCGGGGTTGTGATGGAGCTGCTTGTCCTTTTTTTTATTTTTTTCAAAATCGGGCTTTTTTCCGTCGGTGGGGGGCTTGCCACTCTGCCGCTTCTCTACGACGAGATGGTTACGGGGGGATACGTCAGCGCACAGGAGTTTGTCGACATGGTTGCGGTGTCGCAATCGACTCCAGGACCTATCGGTGTCAATATGGCAACCTATGTCGGCTACAAGGTGGGTGGGCTGGGCGGTTCCTTTGTCGCTACTACGGCTATGGCCATGCCGGCCTTTGTCATCATCATCCTCATCGCCTCGTTTCTTCGAAATTTTGAAGAAAATTATTACGTTCAATCACTGTTTTCCGTGCTCCGGGGGGCTTCTGTGGGGCTTATCGCCGCAGCGACCTGGTTCGTTTTTTCGGTTTCAGTTATTGATATATCCCTTTTTCCGCATGCTGCATGGTTTCGTCCTGAAGTGCTCATTCTTTTTGCAGGGCTCGGAACGCTCATTTTCTTTGCAAAATCGGTTCATCCTCTTTTCTTCATCGTCGTGGGGGCTCTTTCAGGTTTGCTGTTATTCTAGCAGTTTGCTTTTAAGCAGCAAACTGCTGGTTTTTGCTGAAAAACGCTGAAATACCGGCATTAGGGGATGATACAGGGCCGGCCGGGCTTAAAAAAAAATTTTTTTTATTCAGCAAAATCGAAAATCGTTCGAACATAAGACTGGGGATAAAAATATTTACTTTTTTAATTATATGTGACAATCGTACCGTATGCCCCAAAAAATCCTAATAAACCCTAAAAATAGCTAAAAAACACTCAAAATCGCCTTCCAGAACGACTCATCCGGCTCCGACACTTGTTATGGGAACAGATAGTAAATGGCAGCAAAGCCGGATCACGGATGAACCGGTCCACAATCATGGAGGATGCGAGATGATTATTAACCATAATCTAACCGCGATTAATGCCAACAGGGCGCTGAAGTTCAAACACTGGGATGTAAACCGGAGTATGGAAGCGCTCAGTTCCGGACTTCGTATAAACCGTGCAGGTGATGATGCGTCGGGTCTTGCTGTTTCGGAAAAGATGCGTGCGCAGATTTCAGGGCTTCGCCAGGCGGAACGCAATGCCGAAGACGGCATGTCTTTTATTCAGACAACTGAAGGATATTTACAGCAGGTGAGTGATGTGTTGCAGCGCATTCGCGTGCTCGCGGTTCAATCGTCTAATGGTATCTATACGCCGGATGACCGGCAGCTCATACAGGTAGAAGTTTCGCAGCTTGTTGATGAGGTCGATAGAATTGCCTCACAAGCCGAGTTTAACAAGATGAACATGCTTCTGGGGGATTTTTCGCGCTTTAATCCGACCGCTTCGATGTGGTTTCATATCGGTGCGAATATGCATCAGCGTGAACGGGTATTCATACAGACGATGACTGCGACGGCGCTCAGGCTTCGATCGGAAGTCGGCACCTTAATGACACTTTCAACGCAGGATTCCTCTAATAGGAGTATCGGTGTTATTGACGAGGCCATTAGAACTATTTCCAAACAGCGTGCCGATCTGGGTGCGTACTATAACAGGCTCGAAAGCGCCAGCAAGGGTATTATGCAGGCGTATGAGAATATGCAGGCTTCTGAATCGCGTATACGCGATGCGGATCTTGCGGAGTATATGGTTGCCTTTACGAAAGATCAGGTTCTTGTGCAGAGTGGTACTGCGATGCTGGCTCAGGCCAACCAGTTGCCCCAGGGCGTACTTCTTCTGTTGCAGTAGAGAAGTGCGCGATTTCCCGGGAGATGGGAGTCTCCCGGGCATTTCAAGGGGATAAGTTTTCCTTATCCCTTTGAAATGACGGCAATCTCCGGCGGAACTCTATTGTGCCGGAAGACAGCGTTTCGTGTATGCGATACACTGTTGATTGCCGTTACACGGAAGATCTTTGAAAACTCTTTTAACTGTAAAGCGGGTAGCGGCGGCATTGTACACCCCCGATAGGGAGATTGGGGGCTAACTACAAAGGAGTGTAGACTATGATAGTTAATCACAATATGAGCGCCATTAACGCGAACAAAGTTCTGAAATTCAAACACTGGGACGTTAACAAATCGACTGAGAAACTTGCATCCGGTATGCGTATCAACCGTGCCGGAGACGACGCGTCAGGTCTTGCGGTTTCCGAGAAGATGCGTACACAGATCCAGGGTCTTCGCCAGGCAGAACGCAACTCTGAAGACGGCATGTCTCTTGTTCAGACTTCAGAAGGATATCTTGATCAGACAGCATCAATTCTTCAACGTATTCGTGTTCTTGCTGTTCAGTCTTCAAACGGTATTTATACCAATGAAGACCGTCAGCTGATCCAGGTCGAAGTTTCAGCACTTATCGACGAAGTTGACCGTATTGCATCACAGGCTGAGTTTAACAAGTTTAAACTTCTCCTTGGTGATTTCTCAAGAACAAACCCGAAAGCCTCTATGTGGTTTCACATCGGTGCAAACATGCATCAGAGAGAGCGGGTTTACATCGGCACTATGACTTCAGAGGGGCTTAACCTCAAGGAAAGAACCGGTGAATTTCTTGCGAATCTTTCAACTGCCGACAAGGCAAACCGTACGATCGGTATCATCGACGATGCATTGCATAAAGTTGCAAAACAGCGTGCTGACCTCGGTGCTTATTACAATCGTCTCGAAACAGCTTCTAAAGGCCTCATGAACGCATACGAGAACATTCAGGCTTCTGAATCCCGTATCCGTGATGCCGATATGGCTGAAACAATGGTCGAACTTACAAAAGACCAGATTCTTGTTCAAAGTGGTACTTCGATGTTGGCTCAGGCAAACCAGAAAACACAGACGGTGCTGCAGCTTTTACGCTGAGCGCGCAGTAATGTAGTATCTGGGCTGAAAGGATTTTCCGTGAATAATCAATTCGCTACCCGCTCCGCTTTACAGAAAGAGTTAAAAAAGAGGCTGCCCCGAAAGGGCGGCCTCTTTTTTTTGCAGGTGTTTTTTATTGTGAAATGCTTCGGGCACAACAATCCGTGACTGTCAATTGTTCTCATCTGCCGCCCGGGCCAGTATTTTTTTATAACCTGCAATCATCCCCGGTATGATCTCTTTGGTATAGAACCTTTCCCTGATCGGGCGAATGGCCATCAGTTTCGGTACGATAAAATTCAGTATTCTGTATTTCATTTTTTTGTTTGGAAAATCATAATATCCGTTTTTTTTGTAAAACAGATGGTCGCCTCTGAATACGATACGCAGTTGAGAGAATATATCGTCTCTGAATATTTTCATCCCCCCGATTTTCAGAAAGGTCTCGGTAGTTATGTAATTATTGCGGGCGGCCCATACGGAATGGTGCGCCAGGTTATGTATGGCGGCGTCGATTGCAGTCGAGTCGCTGTCCTCGTCGGTGACAATTCCCGCGAGCGAAGAATTTTGAAACTCCGTCCAGGCCTGAAAAATCGTTCGAAGGGTTTCGCAC
>JAEWVL010000065.1 GCA_023396665.1 Spirochaetota bacterium | reverse complement strand
CAAAGCATTCTCAGCAATATTTCATCGAATTGTAGTTGACAATCGGCACACATAATACTATACTAAGTAATGATTTTTGACTGGAATAATGAAAAGAATGATTGGTTAATAACTACAAGAAATATATCTTTTGAACAAATAATTGTAGCTATTGAAAATGGACAAATAATTGATATTATGGAAAATCCAAGTAAGAATTTTCCTGATCAATTTATGATAATTGTTAATTACAATGATTATATCTATTGTGCTCCAACTGTTGTTGAAGGCGAAAGATATTTTCTGAAAACAATATATCCGAGTCGAAAGTATACAAAGAAATTGAAAGAATGAGAAACTATTATGAATGAAAAAGTAGATAAATACGAGAAAGAAATAGCAAAGTCAATCGAAAACGATGAGTGGAACTCTATTAAAGATTCAAAAGAACTGAAAAAGAAACTTCAACTCGCAGCAAAGAAAACAATGCTGAAAGATCAAAGAATGAATATAAGAATTTCTAAAAGAGATATTGATTCTTTGAAAGCAAAAGCTTTAGAAGAAGGAATAGCATATCAAACTCTCGTAGCTAGTGTGTTGCATAAATATATTTCTGGTAAGTTAATTGATAAACGACCATAAATATTTTGTCAACGTTGCGCTACTTCGGCTAACTGAGAGTTATATGAAAGTGGTGTGCCCCCCGCGAAGGCGACGTGGTAACCTCAAAAGATGAACACTTTTTAATCTGATAATCGATTTTTATATAGATCAAATATCTTATCGGTATAAAGAAATTCAAGATTCTCGACAACACTCTGGGAATAAATCAATCTGTCGAATGGGTCGCGGTGATGAAAGGGCAGAGATGATACCTCATCACATATACTCCTTGAAATCTTCGAGGGGTTCATCAAAATCAGCTTTCAGGCTGATCTTTCCTTCAAGCATTCCATACGCCTCTTTACGGCTGATTTTCTTTTTTTCGGGTACAAGAGGCAGAACAATAACTTCAACCTCTTGATTGGATAGAAATTCATCCGGTAGGTTGATAATGATCTGGCGGTTTTCGGGTAAGATTGTTTGACGGAGGAAGAACATTATATATAACTCATCGTTTATTCTAGAAATTTTCATGAAGAAAAAATTGTTACGACTACTTCTGAGTCATCAACGAGTTGGAAAGCAGGTTTTTTTCCTGACAGTTTCTCACTCAGTGATAAAATTATCGGAACGCCTTCACCTCGTTTATCCATCATATATTGACGTGTTATGCTGTCGTGCTCAAGATCAACAGGGCATCTATTCAGAAGACTGCTGATTAATTCATTTCTCGTAGACTGCCGCAGGTGCATACTTTCAATGGTCATACTATTGGGAATAGTACCAGGTGAATATAATTCAAGTCTATCATCAAACATGAACAAACGGATTTTTGAACTATGCAGTGAGTAATCCCGGTGTGCAACCGCGTTAACCAGAGCTTCAAAAACCGCTCGCATGCTATATTGTGGAATATCGATATGCCCCGGATCTTTTTTCGCCCTGACCTTCATGTTTTGTTGAACAAAGCTATAAGCTTCCCTAACCTGCTGATCGAGAGTACCGGTAATAGTTTTAGCATTGTCCTGGTTGTTAGAATCCCGAACTGTTCCCCGGTATAGAACAGCTTCGATAATTGCATTGGGTATGTATTTCTCAGGATTTTTTGTGCTCATTAATACTGCTGATACAGTGAGTCGATAAATACCAGTATCATCCTTTGCTATAAAACGCAATTTCTCCAGTATCGTCTCAGCGCTCTCCTGTTGAACACCGGCAAATCTATGCCATAATTCATCATCCAGATCATATAATGATGTTGTCGGTACAGGCTGCTCGTCAAATCTGATAATCCTTGCCTGACTTCGTTGTTGAAAAAGCCGGGCCAAAGCCTCGGGGCTTAGTTCTCTTTTCTTGTCTCCAAGTCGATGGTAATACCCCCCAGGGCTTTTATGAACAAAAAGACTTCGAGGAATATCGACCTTCAATATTGGAACCAGATCACCGGAAATATTTGGAAGTTCCATTTTTATAATTCTAACAAAAACGGAAGGTTTGATCACATCGTTTACAATCTCGCTTACAAAGTTTTCAACATCATCAAGATGATCTATGTTGATACCTTCGATAGCTTTTGTTTTGTCATCTACTCCGAAAACAATTACACCGCTTGCCGTATTTGCAAATGCCGCAATTTCGTCTGCAAGATCGCTGCGTGAAAGATCCGGTCGCGAACCCTTGAAGCGCACCGATTTAAATTCAATCAGCGAATCTTCACCCAGTCGGATTTTTGATAATAATTCGTCTACAGAATCAAACATCAACTTTCCTCAACATGAATGCGTTTATATCTTTTTTCAAAAGCGGTTTTACCGCCTTCCATAACGCTGCATATTTCCCTGCGAATGGTTTTTTCCTGAAGACAACCAGAATGAGAAAGATTTACTTGTCCTCCCGCGAAATCAAACACATGGACAAGTTCAGCATCACCATTTACAACGATATTGGCATTATGGGTCACGACAATTATCTGGCGCAATTGTTTTTTTCGGCGGATTTGTTCTACAACCAGGTCATATATAAGATGATTATCAAGATCGTCCTCGGGTTGATCCATTATAATCGGTTCATCTCCGTGACTCAGCAGAAAAGACAAAATGGCAGCGGTTTTTTGTCCGGGTGAACCCTGATCAATTGGTGTGGAGTTTCGTCGTGATCGTCCCTGATAATATGAAACCTTGATGCTGTCTTCTGGAATCCACAGATCAATATCGTCAATTGTTTCGGGATTAAGACCAGATATAAAAGCCCCAAACGTTCTTCTCCGGACTGCACCTTCGGGATCAATGAGTAATGAATGAATCCGGGCTTTTAATTTTTGCAATTTGTCGTCAGAATAGTCATCCATTAAAGGGGCAAGTATGCCCTGTCCTTCAGAATATATGTCTTTTTCATACCCGGAATCACGTCCTATCAGCGTACGAAATTCCTGCTCAAGATTTACATAATCTCCGCGCTCAAGCAGTTCCATTTTAACAATTGGATTATCCCTTAGAACATCTGTTAAAAAGGAGCTTCGCCTTTCAGATAATTCTTTCCTCAAAGAATCAATATGTTGCAGCTCATCCTGTGCCTGTTTTTCAATAGATGTGATCTGCTGCTTAAGCCCTTCAATTTTGTTCAGGCGTGATTCAAGAGATTGCTTTTTTTGAAGATAAACTCCATATTCGTCGGGATTATTGACACCCGCTTCGCGTAATGTCACCACAAGATTATCATAACGGGAACAAACTCTTTCAAAGTTTTTCTTCCATTCTGTACTGATTATTTCTTTTTCGAAACCTTGCGGCAATGCGGTACAGCCATTTTTTATATCTTGCAACCTTTGGTTAAATGTCGAAATTATTTCAGAATAGTTTAAAATAAGCTTCTTAACTTCCTCTTCCTGTGGTGTAGTGAACAGTGAAAAATCTGGTGTTATCGGTTCAAGCACTATTGACGACAGCAGGGAATTGATTTCCGAAAGCGAGCTCTTAAAAGCAGTGATCTGGTTGTTCTGGCTTATTCCATTTTGATATTCACGAAAGAGGAGTGCATTTTCACCTTTTTCGAAAATGGAGAGCTTTGCCTTTACATCCTCAAGTTCACCCATGAGTGTATTTTGTTCTTTTAATGATGCTTCAAGTTCCCGTTTTTGAGCCCGTAATGATTTGAATTTTGCTGCCGATTGATTATACTGTATTTCCCATTCACCATAGCGAACAGCCGGACTTTCGTTGATTATGGCTAGTAATGATTCCGGTTTACTAGCCATTTCATATATTTGCTTCTGACTGAAAAATCGCACAGGAAAGCGTGATATAATCTCACCCGGCGAATCTTTATAACTGTCTGATTC
>JAEWVL010000129.1 GCA_023396665.1 Spirochaetota bacterium | reverse complement strand
GCCTCTCAACGATCGACGAGGGCAATCTGACGACACTTTCCTGGAATACGAGCGCTTATCACCAGGTCGAAGGATCCCTGCTCGATCTGTATCCCCGTTGGGGGCAGCAACTCTATGTCAATTACGCACACACGCCGAGCGGTGATTACAGTGCGCAGCAGTTTGCGCTGGCAGCTGCGCTGTATTTCCCATCGGTATTCAGGCATCATTCCCTGTTTTTTTCGGGGGGATACGAGTACGACGAAAAAGCTGACTACCGTTATGAAATGAAATTTCTCTTTCCGCGGGGTTATAACGAGAAGTATTTCGAAAATTTTTACAAGGCCTCAGCCAACTACGCGTTTCCGCTTTTCGATGCTGATATACCGGTATGGAAACTTCTCTACATAAAGCGTTTCTCCGCTGAGCTGTTTTACGATTACGGCAGGGGTGAATACGACGATGAATATTATCTGAGACGATCTGCGGGTGCCGAGCTGATAGCGAAGTTCAACATTTTTACGAACGCCAATCTGGTTCTTGAAAGCGGAGTCGGAAGAATGTACTGCTTTGACAGTGAATCGTTTGAATGGGAGTTTGTATTCAGATTCTCAAATTCACAGTGATAAGGGGGCGTCTTATTTTGCAGTTTCGTTCAGAAGCAATGTGATCTTCTGTGCGGCTTCAATAAAGAGCATCGCCCTGTCGCTGCCGCTGCTTTCGACAAAAAATACGTCACCGTCGTTACTCGCGCTTTTGTCACCCGGTTTCGTTATCATGCATCGGATATATCCAGGTTGTACAGATACCTGCAGCTCGCCGCGTTCGTCCAGGTAGAATATCTCACGGCTCGTCGTGAGAGAGTAAATCATCACCTCGATGTTTCTGTTTTCTCTGTTAACTATTTTTTCTCTGAATGCCGATAGTTCTTGAGGGGAGACAGATATGCTGTCATCAGCGCTAACCGTCACCTGAGCGAAAACCGGGCTTAAGCAGAAAAGCGATATTAATGTTAAAACAAGTTTTTGCCTTTTCATAAAAGACCGCTTATCCTTCACCTTTGGCGGCAGCAGATGAATAGTTGCAACAGAATTGATGTGAAGATGTGCCTTGATCATAACACTATAAGTGTGGAATAACAAATGGAATCAATAACAATATTCAAAAGTGCTCCGATTTTGCTCTTTTTGTGGGGAGCGGCGATCGCATTGTTGCTTTTCAGACCCTATTTGAACGCCCTTTGGAAGATAATTCCGCTTCTTCTGTTCATCTTCTATATATGGTTCTTTCATAAAGAGTTTATGTCGACGTATGCCGCGTTAAAATCCGGTTTTGCGGTGGTGTTTGTCGCGTTTCTGAAAGATCTGCTTGTCATGAGTTTCTATATTCTGTTTATATTGTGGCCTGTCGGTCTGGTCTTTGCCTTTTATTCAGCCGACGAGCTAACTGCTGAATTCATCGTAAAGTTTCTTGTGGCTACAACACTTGCCGTATGGTTGGCGATGACCGTGTATATTCTTTTTTCGAACAAAATTGACGGTGAGCTCATGAAGAAACTATTCTCACTGTTTCCTTTCCGAAGTTCATGAGATATTTCTGCATAACAATAACATTGTTTGTATTTCTGCTTAGTCCCGTCTTTGCCCAAAAAAGGGAAAATTCCGCTGACATCTATAAAAAAGGTGAAGAGCTTGCACTTTCGGGAAAGATAGACGAAGCGATACCTGTTCTTGAACGGGCTGTAAGCGTAAGTCCGTATTGGGCACTTGCACATTATGCTCTTGGCAAGGCCTACCTGGTCTCCGGTGTTCCTGAGAATATCGACAAAGGGCTTGTCTCCCTTAAGATGGCCGCAGATCTCGACAAACGCTCCGCAGACTCGTGGTTTTATCTGGGTATGGCATATTATTTCAAACAGGATTATCCGCGTGCAATAACCAGCTTTTATCAGGCTTACACCATTGATGACACGAACATAGCCGCCCTCTATAATATCGGCGCCATGTATGATCTCATGGGACATCGTCCCAAGGCGCTGCTGTTCTTTAAACGCTATTATGATGCCAAGAAGATCGAAGAAGAATACTATAACTTCTGAATTTTGCTGATATAGAATAATCGACTCTACACTTTTGAAGGCTGATAAAAAGAAAACCGCCTTTCGGCGGTTTTCAATTAGGTTTCGCTGTAATCGGACAAATAGCAATCTGATACCTGCCCTTATATGGCTTACTCCAATTCCTGACTTTCTTCGTCATCAGTAATGGTCTCGATCGTAGAACGAGGCGGAATAATATCTACAAGAACTGACAGTATCTTGATGTCAGAAACATTACCGACATTATCAACTGCTTTGGCTTCGATAAAATGCTCGCCATTGCTTGTAAGCTTGATTTCACTTTCATATTTTCTGAAAGCACCGCGTCCGTCAATGCGATAGAATACATCTTTAATTCCCGATTCTTCGTCATTTGCGGTAATAGTGTAGAGGTAGTCGCTACCGGCCACGTTTCTTCCCGCACGAAGCAGAAACTCTCTGTCAGCCGTAATCTCTACAGCCGGTGCATTCCGGTCAACGTAGAATTCGATTGACTCGTTCTGCTGCATTACGTTATTGCCGCTGACATCGGGTATGTAGGCTCGGTATGATTGTGTGGAGTTCGCAACGTTATCTTCGGCTTTTACCATAAACGAGATATCACCTTCGGCATTGAGTCTGAAGCTGGTTGAATAGTCAACCCACTCAACTCCGC
>JAEWVL010000463.1 GCA_023396665.1 Spirochaetota bacterium | reverse complement strand
ATATTAAGATATGGTGTCTGGGAAACGAGATGGATGGGCACTGGCAGATTTGTCAGTTATCGGCCGAAGACTATGCGAAAAAGGCACGAGAAGCGGGTAAAATAATGAAATGGGTGGATCCATCCATTAAACTGGTTGCCTGTGGGAGTTCTTCTTCACGAATGCACTCATTTCCAGATTGGGACAGAGTTGTGCTTGAGAATCTTTATGAACATATTGACTATCTTTCCCTTCATAGCTACTATGAAAATGAGGGTAGTGTTGAGGATTTTCTGGCGTCATTTCATAATATGGATTATCTGATTCGAACAGTGGGCGGAATCATTGATTTTGCTAAAGCCAAAACACGAAGCAAACGGAATGTGCTATTGTCTTTTGATGAGTGGAATGTCTGGTACCAGAAGAAGCAATCTGAACATCCCTGGGAATGCGCACCTTCAATTTTGGAAGATAGCTACTCTCTTCTGGATGCGCTGGTTCTCGGGGGCTTGATGTGTACCCTTGTAAATAATTGTGATCGTGTTAAAATGGCAAGTCTTGCCCAGCTAGTGAATGTCATCGCACCGATATTGACAAAGCCGGGTGGTGGTGTTCTTAAGCAGAGTACGTATTATCCTTTTCAGCAGGTTTCACATTATGGAAGAGGGCATGCGCTTAAGGTACTTGTCAATGCTCCGCTAATAGAAACCAAGACCTGGGGTGAGGTTCCGCTTCTGCAAATGGCTGCGACCTGTGATGAAAGTGCTGAGACAGTCACGATCTTTGCTTTGAATACTGATGTTCATGACGTTATCGAACTCAGTTTGGATTTGCGTTCGTTTGGCGAGATGACACTTGAAGAGCATCTGCTAATGCATGGCGACGATATTTATGCTGCGAACACTTTTGATAACCCGAAAGCAGTTATTCCCCATTCTGTGCCCACTGTCGTCAGCGGTGGAAAAAACGGTCTTTTTTCTGTGCCACTGAAGAATCTTTCCTGGAATGTCTTGAGATTTCAGGTAAAAAGGTAAAACCTCCTCTTGCTCCGGTAGTGATGCCTGGTTGTTAATTTGGGCAGCTTTACCGGAGCTATTCCTGGTTCCACACGGAATAAATTGACAATTTATTCCAAGTCTGCATTGCAATTTAATTCGAATGAAACACTTGACTCTCAAGTGTGAAGAATTATTGTTGCTTTTTAAAAGGACTATTTTTAGTTTTAACAAATATTTCAACATTTCCCTCTTCTCAAACGTATTACTCGTATATGTATTTGCGAGGGAACATGCGAAAGAAAATTTCAACTAGTATTTGCGTTACGCCGGAACGTAAAGAAAGGCTCATTGCTGCTGCCCGGTTTTTTGGTGTTCCGGTATCGGATGTCCTTGCGGTTCTCATTCGAAAGACCCGGCTTAAGTTCAGACAAAACAGCGCAACTTTATGGAAAGCCGTCGAGTACCAGAGCTTCAACAGATCTGAAGAGTATTTGATTTGGCATGTATGTCTTGAACCCAGATGCTATGAGTTTGGTGTTTCTCAAAGGCTTGTTTTCAAGGTTTCTGTCAGTTTGATGTATAACGTGGCTATTGACCTTTTTTTAGACAAGTTGCTTGAAAATGGACTTGATTCACAGATCGATAAATATGAGATTAATACTAACTATTTTAATGCTAGATATAATGTTCATTATAAACGGGATAAAACCGACGAATTTTGGACAATTTGTTGGGATCTTAGGCTGAAAAAAGAAGAAACAACATAAAAAAGGAAAAAGAAAATGTTGAAACCAGACACGATTGAAAAACTGAAAAAAACGGCGACCTCGGTGCGCGCATTGAGTATGGACGGAGTGCAAAAGGCAAATTCGGGACACCCCGGTCTGCCGATGGGAATAGCTGACCTCGGAGCGCTTCTGTTTTCACAGATAATGCGCCATGATCCCAAGTCACCGGACTGGGCTGATCGTGACCGTTTCGTACTCTCAGCAGGACACGGCTCGATGTTCCTCTATTCACTGCTTCATCTGAGCGGATACGGGCTTTCTCTGGATGAAGTCAAAAATTTCAGACAGATAGGATCAAAGACACCTGGACATCCCGAGTACGGTCATACTGCGGGTGTAGAAACGACAACCGGTCCCCTGGGGGCGGGTTTCTCCAATGCGGTTGGAATGGCGATTGCTGAAACAATGCTCGCCGCACGCTTCAATACCGCGGCAGACAAAATCATCGATCACTATACCTATGCAATAAGCGGTGATGGATGCCTGATGGAAGGCCTTACTGCTGAGGCGGCTTCAATGGCCGGACACCTCAAGTTGGGAAAACTTATCGTGTTTTATGATTCAAATCGTATCACAATAGAGGGCGATACCTCAATCGCGTTTACCGAAGATGTTGCGAAACGTTTTGAAGCTTATGGGTGGCAGACCTTGAGCGGTGACGCCTATGATCTCGAACAGATCACAAAACTGGTCGAAGAAGCGAAGAAAGAGACTCAAAAGCCGACTCTGATCATACTCAAGTCAATAATCGGTTATGGTGCACCGAATAAGGCGGGATCACATTCAGTGCACGGTGCTCCTCTCGGGGCGGATGAAATCGCTGCTGCGCGTACACATCTTGGTATTCCCGTCGATCAGGATTTTTATGTGTTTCCCGAAGTCTACGATTACATGAACGAATGTGCGGCGACCGGCAAAAAGCTTCACGAAGACTGGAACGCACGTTTCGAGAAATGGTCAGCGGCAAATCCGGAACTGAGAAAACAGTGGGATCTTTTCATGGCGGCTGATGTGTCCGCTGCCGTGTATCCCCCCGTAAAAGAGGGCGACAAGGTTGCGACCCGAGTTGCAAGCGGTGCCGCGATACAGAGTCTTTCAGAATCACTGCCGTTTCTCGTGGGGGGAAGTGCCGACCTTGCACCTTCGAACAATACCGCAATGAAGGGCGCCGGCGATTATTCCGCTGAAAACCGTAAGGGGCGTGTCATGCACTTCGGAGTGCGCGAGCACGGCATGGGCGGTGTCGCGAACGGAATGCTGCTGCATGGCGGTCTCAGAACTTTTTGTGCGACATTTCTGGTGTTCTCCGATTACATGCGCCCGACGGTACGACTTGCGGCGCTGATGAATATCCCGCAGATTTTTGTATTCACACACGACTCTATTTTCGTCGGTGAGGACGGGCCTACCCATCAGCCGATAGAGCATGTTGAGTCATTGCGACTTATTCCGAATCTGCTCGTTCTTCGTCCCGCTGATGCCGAAGAGACCTCGCTTTGCTGGAAGCTTGCGCTTGAAGAGAAGAAGCGTCCCAGCTGTCTTATTCTTACCCGGCAGAATCTGCCGTATTTTGCCAAAAACGCGGACAAGGAAGCGACCTTGAAAAAGGGATACTTTATCGCAAAAGAAGAGTCAAATCCAGAGGTGACGGTGTTGGCTTCCGGTTCAGAAGTCGCGCTTGCACTTGCTGCTGCCGCGAAAAGCAAAAAGCGCGTGCGTGTACTGTCGGTATTTTCACGTGAACTTTTTCTCGAACAGGGAAAAGATGCTGTGGCAAAACTGCTTGGAAGTGGCGTGCGCGTGGTCGCGGCCGAAGCCGGCGTTTCGACCGGTTGGAAAGGCCTAGCCGATGAGGTGCTCGGTATTGACCGTTTCGGTGAATCAGGTCCCGGTGAAAAAGTTGCCGAACGTGTCGGTTTAACCGAGGCCAATCTTCTCGCGATGATCGAACGTTAATGGATATCCTTGCGCACAATACGCCGGTGCAGAACTTTGCCGGCGTCCGTTTCCGCTGCAAGTGCGGAAACGAGCATGTGTTTGCCGTAGAAAAAATTACTGTCGATACAACTTCCGGGGTGCTTGCGACGGCCCCGGAATTTTTTTTAAAGAAGAATTACAGGAAGCTTCTCGTCATTGCCGACGCAAACACCGCTGTCTTTCGCGGCGTGCTTGTCGACGCGCTTCGCCAGGCCGGCTTGTCTTTCTCGGAAGTTCTTTTTCCGGCAAAGCCGCAGCTTGTTCCCGATGAACGCGCGCTCGGTTTAATCGCCATGTCTCTTGATAAAGAAGTCGACTGCATCGTCGCGGTCGGTTCGGGCACGATCAATGATCTTGCCCGTTATACGGCTTATATCAGTTCGCTCCCCTATGTTATATTTGCCACAGCCGCTTCAATGGACGGTTATACATCCAGCGTATCCCCCCTGATAAAAAATAAAAAAAAGATCACCTTCGAAGCGGTAACGCCGCAGGCGGTATTTGCGGATATTGATACCGTAAAAAATGCTCCCCTGAAGCTGCTGCGTGCGGGTATCGGTGATGTGATCGGAAAATACTGTGCCCTGGCCGACTGGCAGCTTTCTTCGCTTGTCAGCGGCGAGTATTATTGCGAACAGATTACCGCACTGATGAGAAATGCGCTTGAGCGATGTGCGGCCATGCTGCAATCCGGAGAGGTCGATGTTTCCGAGGTTCTCAACTGTCTGCTTCTTTCCGGTATAGCGATGGCTTTTGCGGGAAACTCGCGACCGGCCTCCGGAGCCGAGCACCATATCGCGCATTATTGGGAAATGGATGCCCTGAAAAATGAACGAGAGCATGCGCTTCACGGCGAAATGGTGGGGGTAGCCAGTGTTACCGTGGCGCGATTGTACGAGATTTTGAATATTAAAGATAAGTATCCCGCAGTTGTGTTACCCGATGCCGCTTTGATTGAACGTCTTCTCAAAAAAGCCGGGGCCTTTCACACGCCGCAGCAGATCGGAATCAGTCGCACGCTCTTTATTGAAGCGATCACCAATGCTATGCATGTCCGGGATCGCTATACAATACTGCGTTATGTCGATGCTGAACACGCTCTCGATCGTTGCGCAGCATCGCTGGCTGACGAAATGTACCGGTAAATTTATTGACTGGGGCGCCGCTCATGTATTACAATGACGCATTCGAATAAAGGGAAGGGCTCTGCCTGAATGCGTAGTATCCGTTTTATCCTGTTGTTGTCTTTTCTGCCTCTTGTTGCCGGGGCAAACACCTATGAACGCTTGATTTCGAGGGTCAGTTCCTGCGATGGCAGTCCTTCTGCGCGGCTCTATTG
>JAEWVL010000400.1 GCA_023396665.1 Spirochaetota bacterium | reverse complement strand
AAACTCGAGGATGCCTGTGAATTCATGATGACCAAAGATTACACCGACAACTGGCAAAGCGAGATGCATGAACGATTTTGTTTCTGGAGTTTCGGCGACTGGAAAGCGGCTCTCGAAGCGGTCGGCTTCAGAATACATCCCGATTCACAGCAGTTCACCAATCAGTGGATAGCGGAGCATCGTTATCGTGACAGTGTGGAACTCTATACTCCCGAAGGTGAAAGGATCGCCTATCCGCCGACTACGATGATCTGCATCGCGCAAAAACCTTTATGACAGCTCGTTGATTATCCGGAAAATTTTACCACAAGTGTCAGAAGAATTCGTTTTTATCTATCATCGCAATCCGCTGTTTCACGCATAGATTCGTACGCAAGGGATCGCGCGGGGTGTTCATAACATAATCGCAGAGACCTTCGACGGTGCACGAGGCGACATGCGTGCGGGTGTCCGATGAGGCGTAGTAGATGTAGATGTTCTCTCCGTCCCGTATCCATCCGTTCGAGAACAGAACATTCGACACATCGCCGAGGCGCTCATCGTTCTCGGGCGCCATAAAGTACCCCGATGGCGCGTGAATGACCCGCCACGGTTCGTCGAGATCGCACATGAACATATAGAGCACATAACGAAGGCCCGCAGCGCACGCGCGCACCCCGTGTGCAAGCTGCAACCAGCCGTACTGCGTCCTGATGGGCGCGGGCCCCAGTCCGTTCTTCGACTCTTTTACGGTGTGATAGGCGCGTGCGTCCACGATTCTTTCCTGAAAAATCTGCGCCCGCTCCATCGAATCGCACAGGCCGAAACCGATGCCGCCTCCCGAACCGGTCTCAATAAAGCCGTCCTGCGGGCGCGTATAAAGAGCGTATTTGCCGTCTACAAACTCGCTGTGCAGAACCACGTTTCGCTGCTGCGGCGAGGGCGTAACAAGATCGGGAAGCCGCTCCCAGTCGACAAGATTTTTCGTGCGCACGATTCCGCACTGCGCGAGCGCCGATCCGTGATCGCCGGCCGGTGCCGAGGGGTCCTTTCTTTCGGTGCAGAAAAGTCCGTATATCCAGCCGTCTTCATGTCGCACAACGCGCATATCATAGACGTTCGTGTCAGGTTCTTGCAGTTCATCGATCACGATCGGTCTGTCGTGAAAGCGGAAACCGTCGACCGGCGATGCGCTTTCGGCGACGGCAAAAAACGATTTGCGGTCGTTTCCCTCGATACGCGCAACGATGCAGAAGCGCTCGCCGATTTTAATCGCACCGGGGTTAAACACCGCGTTGACGCCCAGCCGCTCCATAAAGCGGGGGTTCGTTTCGGGGTTATAGTCGTATTTCCATCGCGGGGGGATATGCCCTGCGCTTAACAGGGGGTATGTATATCTCTCGATTACCCCGTTCGGGGAAAACAGCTTTTCGTTTTTGCGTGACACAAGCTTCTCGTACGCATCTTCAATATGCGCCTTGCGATTTTCAAATTCGCTCATCGGTTTTCCCTCGCAAGCAGTCTTTCACAACGTTCAAACAGTTCCACACACATGCGTGTGTTGTGGTAACAGCTCTTCCACTCATGCACCTTGGGCAGACGACAACCCGGCACCTCAAACCATTCACCGCCTTCATGATCGATCATTGCCCGATCGCAAAAATCCCAC
The DNA here is from genome assembly GCA_023396665.1 of Spirochaetota bacterium. Taxonomy (GTDB): domain Bacteria; phylum Spirochaetota; class UBA4802; order UBA4802; family JAFGJZ01; genus JAEWVL01. Next base: position 9,264 of record JAEWVL010000400.1, on the reverse strand, counting down.
ACGTTGACAGCCGCCCGAAGAAATCTTTCATCAGCCTCAAGTTCATAGGCGTTGAGAAAGCCGATGGCCGCCTCGTTTTGCACCCACCAGATTTTCTGTACGTCGATGCGGCCGTGCAGCGATTCGTTGAACATGCCCCCGTTTCCCGAATCACCGTCGAGATAATTGTCAAGAGCGTTGTGCGATATATTTAACATATCATCCCTGTATTTCTCGCCGGCGTTTGTGTCTCCCAGAACGCAAAGCGCCTCGCTGAGCAGCCATGCCGCCTCTATTTCATGTCCGAAAGAGACCGTTTCACAGCGGCTGTTCCAGCTTTCATCCTGAAACAGCACAAAATGATTTGTACGGCGGTCGTAGATCTTTTCCATAAAAACTTCTATGACTGCGGCAAGCGCAGAGCGGACATCCCCGTCGTCACCTTTCGCACGCAACAGATTTGTCAGCGCTTCGAGTACATGCAGGTGGGTGTTGTTCGATTTTTTCTCGTTCAGATCCTTATCGGACAGGCGCACATCATCGATCTGTTCCCAGAACTCGCCTCTCGCCTCCCAGTATCCTCCGTTATGAAGATCAGCACAATGGCGCTGAAGACAGGCGAACAGATCGAGTGCAAGCGCAAGAGCGTGCGTTTCGCCGAAAGCGAGATAATATTCGCTGAGCGCGTAGATGCCGAAGGCCTGTCCGTAAACCTGTTTGTGCCTGTTCAGGGGCTTGCCGTCGCAATCGATCATCCAGTAAAGACCGCCGTTTGCTCTGTCAAAAAAGTGTTTCGTAAAATATGCGTATGCGTGCCCGGCAAGTTCGCGTGCCGGCCCTGATTTGAATGCCCGATAGCCGCGCGAAAAGGCCCAAACGAGGCGCGAGCTGTGGACAAGACTGCGCTTTGCCAAAAAATCCGGATTGTTATCCGCTTTCACCAGACCCGCGAAGCCGCCGCGGGTGTGATCTCTGGCGATATTGCGCCAGAAGGGGAAAATATTATCTTTCACAATTTCGGCGGCACGAGCACCGACACGGGAGAGATCATGCTTCAATTGATCGGTCATATTATTTCATTGTTATCCCTTGCAAAATCGACCAGATCCTGCGCGTAACAGAAACACAGCGCCGTACAGGTGTCGGCGGCACCGTAGTAGATTGCGATCTTTCCGCTGTCTGCATCGATAAGCGTTGCGCAGGGAAACACGACATTCGGCACGAAGCCGCAGGTTTCGTAGGGCATCTCCGGCGTCAGCAGATAATCCGAGGCGCGCAGGATCACTTTCCAGGGCTCGTCCGGATCAAGCAGTGCGACACCGAAGCTGTAGACGAATCCGTTGCAGGTGCTCGATACACCGTGATAAATCAGCAGCCAGCCCTCACTTGTCTCGATCGGCGCGGGACCGGTACCGATCTTGACGCCCTGCCACCAGCCCTTTCCCCCCTTTTTCATAAGCAGCTTGTGACGGCCCCAATAGACCATGTCGGGACTCTCGCTCATATAAATGTCACCGAAGGCCGTGTGCCCGCCGTCGCTGGGGCGTGAAAGCAGCAGATAGCGGTCATTGATTCTGCGAGGAAACAGTACTCCGTTCCGGTTAAAGGGCAGTAGGGGGTTAGGCAAACGCACAAAGGTTTTGAAATCATCGGTATAGCCCGCACCGACAGAGGGGCCGTTAAAGTCGTCACACCAGGTGATAAAATGCCTTCTGTCGATACAGACGACCCGGGGGTCATAGGCGTAGGAGGGTGGCGCTTCGTTGCCCTGCCCGTCGATCCATCGTATCACCTGCGGGTCAATCTTCCATTTCAATGCATCATCACTTGTGCCGCAGTGAATATGCGCACGGCCGTTTGTGTGATCGGCTCTGAATACGCCCGCAAAAGCGTTGCCGAAGGGCACGACCGCACTGTTGTAGACGCGGGCCAGTCCGGCCTGGGGGTTCCACGAAAGCAGCGGGTTTCCGCTGTAGCGCCACACTATCGCTTTCGAGCCTGCAGGGCGGTCCTGCCAGGGCATCGCTGCCTTCGAGGGGGCAGCGAGTATTTTTATCGACATCGTATTCTCCGGTTGTTCATTGCCCTTCTTCACAGCGGGAGCAGGATTCGCGTACGACGAGTTCGGGTTCGAGATAGATGTCGCGCGGCTTGATATGCCGGTCGATCATGTCAAAAAGAAGCTCTATTCCCTTGATCGCAAGCTCGTGAAAATTCTGCGCTATTGTGGTAAGGCGGGGCTGTGTATATTTGCTTATTTCGAAATTATCAAAACCGATAAGCGAAACTTTTGAGGGCACAGCTATGCCTTTTTCGTAAAAGGCGCGCATGACTCCGATCGCCATCAGATCATTCGCTGAGAAAATCGCCGTCGGAAGAGGACGTGTTGCGGCGATCTCGTTTCCGATTTTATATCCGCTATCGAGACTGAAGTCACCTTCATAGATCAGTCCCTCACTGGAAAGATTTCTGCTGTCCATCTCGCTGCAATAGGTCTCGAAGCGTTTTTGCGAAACCTCCGCCGCGAAATGCCCCTTGATAAAGGCGATTCTCTTGTGCCCGAGATCGAAAAGATACTTCATGCCCAGCTGAATCCCCTTCTTGTTATCGACGGTGATGCAGCTCATATTCTGCCCCGACGCCATCTTTTCGATCATCAGAATAGGGAGTTTCGTCTGGCAAAGCTCCTCGATCTGCGGATCGTCTTTTTCAAAGCCGATGAAAATGGCGCCCTCGACATGCCTTTCTGCGCAAAGATCGAGATATGATTTGTTCTGGCTTGAACTGCTCTCTATCGAAAACAGAACAATATCGTAACCCCTTCCTTTGATCGCATCAAGCATGGTGTTTACGTAGAAGAAAGCCGTTGAATCGGTGTTTTTTATCTTTGTGCGCGAAAAGATGAAAACTCCGATCGTGTTGCTTTTCATTTTGACCAGTCGTGTTGCCAGCATGTTCTTCCTGTAACCCAGATCAGAGGCGGTCTTTCGTATCTTCTCTTTCATTTCTTCGCTGATATCGCTTTTATCGTTCAGCGCCTTTGACACCGAAGAGACTGATATCCCCATTGTTCGGGCAATGTCTTTGATTGTTATGGACATGATATTCCTCGAAAACGTTTGAGTAATTGTTTAGAAAGAGCCCTGCTTGTCAATAAAATTTTGGCCTATACACCCGGGTCTTCTCTGTATCTATTATTAATTTCAATGGCGGCTACCGTTATTAAGCTTGTTGCCTATCAGCTAAAAACTTCCTGTTTAACTTTCACTGTATTGCGAAACGTTCAGGTTTTTTTCTGCAATGTGTGAAAGGGGGTAAGCGTCAAAAAGAAATGTTCACAACATTGATACTTTTTGGCATATCACAAGCTTTTATGAAGGCATGAGTCCGGAAAATATCTTGACTATCCGGCAATGCCCGGATAGTCTTAGCGGGTTTCGTATCACTTGTTTTTAACGCTTGTCTCCGCTTACGTTTCGGTGTCCGATGAAAGGCACCCTTTGCTGATGTCGATAGCGCTTTCCAACATGCGGATAACTGACGGGATTTCGGTTTACTGTGTTATTGTACAAACCGTGCAAACCCGCCATTGCAAAGACGTGCATACCTGTTTAGAACACAATGTCCTCAACGGATGGAAATACATGGTCATCAAATGGATTAAAGACGCGGCAAACGCCTTACTCGGCAGAAAAATCGGCAAAATCAGGGTTTTCCCGATAACAACAAAGATTATCCTCGTCTATGTACTGTTCATACTTCTCTCGAATTTCTCATCCCACTACATCAGTCTGATGCTGTACAGGGGCGAATTGGTCAAGCTTACCCGGCAGCTTCTGGCCAAAGATCTCAAAGAGGCATATAATTTTGCCAACTCACAATACGAGATTTTCACCGTACGTGAAAACAGGGAAGAATCGTATCAGCTGATCGAGGAACGCGCAGCTTTCGATTTCAAAAAAAAGATGTCCCTGCTTGCGGGTTTTACACGTGAAGGCGACATTTCCATTCTCGCCTCTTCGGGTGATTCGATCGGACGTTTCAGCGACGACGAAACCCTCAAAACGATGAACGAGAACTTTGACAAGGGAAAAACGGAAGGCTTTATCAGTTTCAGCTTCGGGCATAAAAAGTATTTTGGTGTATACAAATACAACAGTAACTGGAAGATGTATCTGGTCAGAGCCGAAGAGTTCAGCGAATTTAACGAAGAGTCGAACCGTATCTTCAGAAAGATCGCGTTTATTATCTTTATAATAACCTTTGCCTGCGCTCTTACCGGTATCTTTGTCATCGATTACATTCTCCGTTTTATACGGCACATCACCAACAGCATCATGGAGATGATAAAGAAAAACAGCATCGAGCTGATCGACATGAAGGGCTCCCAGGCCGACGATGTCACCTTCATGGGGATGGCCTTTAACGCGCTTTCCGATACGATCAACAAGATGATATCCATCTTTCAGAAGTTCACCAATAAGGATATCGTACAAAAAGCCTATGCCGAAAAGCAGGTGCGTCTCGAAGGTTCGAAGCGCGAACTGACCTGTCTTTTCTCGGACATCAAAAGTTTTACGAACATGACAGAGGTGCTCGGCACCGACATCATCAAGCTGCTTAATCTTCACTACACCCGCGTTATCAAGATCATTCTCGGACATGACGGCATTATCGGTTCGATAATCGGTGATGCTCTGCTGGTCGTCTACGGCGCACTCGGCGACAAATCGGCAAAGATGAAATCGTATCAGGCGGTGGTGACCGGTTACAAAATTCACGAAGTGACGGATCAGATCAGAAGCGAGATGAGCGCCGCCCGCGACAAAATGCTGAAGGGCAAACGCAAGCTCACGGCCGAAGAGGAGAAGGTCTTCAAGGCTGTCATGATAGAGGTCGGGGTGGGCATTGACGGCGGTGATGTCTTCTACGGCAATATCGGCTCAAACGAGCGCATGACCAACACGGTTATCGGTGACACGGTCAACTCATCCTCCCGTATGGAAGGGCTGAACCGCATATACAAGGCTCCGATTATCTGCTCTGAATATGTCAGAGACGATATTATGCGGAATATACCAAACCACGGACTAGAATTTATCGAGCTGGATACGGTCAAGGTGAAGGGAAAGGATATCGGTAAAAAAGTGTTCTGGCCGATATTCAAAAAAGAGATAAATGCGGCAATGCGGCGCAATCTGAAAAACTTCTCGGCAGGTCTTGAGTACTACTATGCCGGAAAATGGAGACAGGCTCTGCCGCTCTTCAGGGCCTGTACGCTGCCGGCTGCCGAAGTGTTTGTCGGCAGAATCAAGGGGCGCAGCTGTCCGAAGAACTGGAACGGCATCTGGACGATGGACACGAAATAGAACCAGGATTGTTGAAAAAAATCTAAGGTATTCACTACTGGAAACAGAATATGAAGAAAGCGATAGAAAAAAAACCCGGCGAAGCACTACCGCAAAAAGACAGATCGGAAATAACGAGTCTGTTTCTGAAAGAAGATCAGGAGATTCCGGAAGAGCTTTCGCATGTCTATAACCTCTCGGGAGAATTTTCCCGAAGCAAGAAGAACAAAAGCTTTCCGGTCTATGTCGCCATCGCACTGTTCAGCGCCCTGCTGTTCGCATCCACCTATGTGCTCACCATGGGCATTCAGCGCGATATCGATAAAATATCGGTGGATATCTCCGATTTTAAAGATCTCAATCTCTCCGAACTTCTTAACGAGCTCAAGAAGGCCGAACAGGAAATCGGCAGCATCAACGACCGCATCGCCTTTGAGAAACGCGCGCTCGAGATGGAAATAGAAAAGATTAACAAGGAAAGCGAGCTGGAACTCAGACGAATCGAGCGCCGCTCCGATCTGAGTGACGCGCAAAAAAGCGAGCAGCGCCGGCGTATCGAAAAGGATCGCGATCAGAAGATAGCCGCCGCCAGAACAAGATACGAAGACAGAATAAAGGAAAGCGAACGTCAGATTCAACTTGCGCAGTCACGAAGAGACGAGCTGAAACAGAAAACCGATGTCGAGAGCAAGGGTCTCGCGAAGCTGCTTCCTTCAAATATCATTCAGGATGGCGTGGCAGCCAGGCTCTTCGGAAAAGATGATGCCGGCGACGACGATAACAGGAACAAGCTCGCTGAACAGAAACGCGAATACGAGACGATTATCAAAAAATACGAAAGCGATCTTGAACAGGCCCGCGAAGAGGCGAAGAAAGAGGTCGACAAGGTTCGCGACACCGAAGATCTGCTGAATACCTACCGCAGAGCGCTCACCTATTACGCACGTACACGCGGAGAGCACGGCTATGTTATCGATCCGGGTTCGGGGGGAAACATGCTGCTTGATGTGAATCCCTACATTACCATCAAGAAAGGCGATCAGGCATATATCATCAACCGTGACGACAAGGTTGCGGCGCTCGTCGAACTGGAACCGGCGGGAAACAGAATCAGGGCTCGCGTACTGCGTTGGATGAGCTCCGGGGCGATTCATCCTTTTGACAAAATACTATTAATAACGAACTGAAGCGGCATATAAAATGAAAATTAATCAATTACTGGTTCTTTTTGCAGCACTGTTACCTCTGGCGCTGTTTGCGGCAGGCTGGGAAGATTTCGGACTTCAGCAGACTGCGAGTGCACCCTCTGAAGAGAAGGGCTCGACCTGCTACACCTTGCGAGATCGCGCAAACAAGGAAATCGATGTCAACTACGCGAACCTTCCCTCATCGGCACAGCGCACAAAGACCGTCGAGCTGAAAGAAATATTTTTTGCATGGACAAAGATACAGGTCGAGCATATCGGTTTCTTTTACTCGAACGAAGAGGTGCATGCGCGCCTCAAAGTCAGCGGCATTCGATGGCAAGATACCAATCTTCTCCCCTATATACCCGCCGGCCTCGCCTTTCAGGAGCGCTCTGACGGTCTGTATTATAATTTCAGAGTAGTCGTCGATTTTCAGACCTACATGCTCGACGGAAAATACAGCGACGAGGACGCTCTGCTCGCCGCAATATACGGTTTTATAAAAGAAAAAGAGGAACCCGAGGCGATCAGTACGCAAGAAGTAAGCCCGGAAACCGAGACCGTAGTGGAAAAAGAACCTGTGACTCACCGGCTCTCGGCATTCGCCGCACCGGTCTATCTTATTCCCACAGGAAAACTCAGAGACATCACCGAAAACGGCTACGGCTTTCTTGTCGGTGCCACACTGCACGATGTGGGCATATCGCTTACCGAAAAGACGATCTTCGATCTTGATTTTACCCTTATGACGGGTTTCTGGTATCTCGATGCGAAAAAACGCAGCGACACCGAGAGCGAGCTGAAGTCCGCTTTCATGATACCCCTGATTCTCAATGCGCGATATCCCTTTGTTTTTTATGATCGCTTTTTTGCCGCGCCGGCACTTTGTGTCGGTGTCAATTACAACAATATCAACTACTACGAACCTGTCGCCGGCGCCGAAGACCGTCTTGTAAAAGTACGCGCTTTCGCCCCCTCTGTCGGCGGCGGCTTTCAGCTCGGCTATTATCTCATGGACAGGCGGCTGACACTGCTTGCCGGCGCGCAGCACGTCTGGATGTTCGAACGGCACATGACACCGAGCACTTTCAATATTTTTGCGGGAGCCGAATACACATTCAAAATTATCGGCAAATGATAAGCCTTTTATTTTAGCGCCAGGATTTCCCCGGGCAGTTTCATGTTTTTTTGAGACTGCTATTTCACCAGACCATCAGGAGCATGCGTTTCATGACTTTATTAAAATCAAGAGCGGCTTTACTGCTTGTCATGCTGTGCATTCTGCCGCTCGGTGCCTGCGATAACAACATCTTCGGTAAACTCTCATTTCGCGTATACAAGATCACTTACGATGGAAACGGAAATACCGGCGGCACTGTACCCTCTGAACCGGTCACCTATAACGACGGCGATAGCGTCACCGTGCTTGATAACATTGGCAATCTTGTCAAAGACGAAACCCTTTTTCTGGGCTGGAACACCGAAGCCGAAGGCACCGGCGACACCTACCTCGCCGGTGACACGTTGATAATTGACAAGGCCGATGTCACGCTTTACGCGCTGTGGAATATTACCGTCACCTTCGATTCGAGGGGGGGATCACCTGTAGAAGCCACCCTGAACCCGCAGGTTCTGCTCTATGGAGATCTGGTAAAGAAACCGCAGGATCCCAGCTACGGTTACTATGAATTTGCCGGCTGGTACAGCGACTACGCGCGTACCCAACAGTGGGACTTTGATACACCCGTCGAAAAAAGCATGACGCTCAACGCCAAATGGAGCGGAGGCGACAGCCGCGAACTCGTTGTGGGTGCTATGCCTCCGGCTGATGCCCGTTACGGCCATGCCGCCGCCGTTGTAAATAATGTCATCTATATCTTCGGGGGATACGACGGCGGGGCTTATCTGGATGATGTTGAGGCTTATTATCCGGCGACAAACACCTGGAACACAACGTTCGACACGTTACCGTCGGCACGCGCTCATCATGCGGCAATCACCGTGAACGGCCTGATCTACATCATCGGCGGAACTAACGGAGCCGCTCTGGGCAGTGTGGATATTTTCGATCCCTCACAGCCAAGCGGATCAAGATGGACCAGTGCACCGGCTTTGGACACAGCACGCCATTCTTTCGCCGCTGCCGAGGTATGGCACAACACGATATATATCTTCGGCGGAACACCGGCCACTGCGGCACTTGACGGAGGTGAGTCTTTTGAAGTTGCAAGTCCGGTGTGGAACACCTTGACCTATGCCGGAAATGCAAGAATTGATACCCCCGCGGCGGCTTTCGGCGGCATCGTCTACTTTTTGGGCGCATATAACGGAGTTTCTTATTCGGCAAACGCTTTTCGCTATGATTCGGTTAATGACACCTGGTCTAACATCGCGAAACCTCCCGTTGACATACGCAATCATGCAGCCGTCATTGTTTCGGCCAACGAACGAATTTTCATCTTCGGCGGACTCGATGACGGCGGCAACGCCGTAAACACGATATACATGTATAATCCCTACAGCGACAGCTATACAAGCATGAGCGCAAGTCTTTCAGAGGCAAAACACAGTTTCAGCGCATCACTCGTCAACGGCAAGGTGTATATCATCGGCGGCCGGGACAGTGCTGGCAATCCATTATCAAGCGTAGAGACCTACTTACCCCCCGCACCGTGATGCACGGAAGTACTTTCGACTTCGTACAACACCTATAATGACAACAAGCGCCGGCGTTCGAACGCCGGTAAGCC
>JAEWVL010000385.1 GCA_023396665.1 Spirochaetota bacterium | reverse complement strand
GCTCGTAACGAACAAAGGTTGTTCGACAGAATTTCCGGCAGCATCGGAATAACATTTTTGCCGAGATAGTATGAGGTTCCCCGTGCAAGCGCTTCACGGTCTATCGAATCTCCCGGTTTTACATAGGCAGAAACATCGGCGATATGGACATATAAGCGCAGTATATCACCGTCACTTTCAAAGGAAATCGCATCGTCAAAGTCTTTCGCACTTTCACCGTCGATCGTAACGGATAGAATATCTGTATAATCGCTGCGTCCTTTGCGTTCAGTTTTCATCATCTCAATAAAAGGGGATGCGTCGATGGCTTCATATGGAGCTGGCAGTGCAAATTTGGTCACTATTCGCTCAAGATCAAAGCTTTCATCGTCTTCGATTTTTTTCGCGATAATTACGCATTCGGGAAGATTGGCCATGTTATTTCCGGTAAGTTCAACTTCAATTACCGAGCCGGTTTCGGGTTCATCAGCTGTTCGGGCAGCTACGGCATAAACGGATCCCGGTAAATCTAGCAGACGGCAGTAGAGCATGCCCTTTGATTTTCTGTCTATTTCGGCGAAAAAACGTGTCCGGGATCTTTCAATAACTGATACAATTCTCGCATAATAGCAGCCTTTACGGTAGTCGGAGATTTCAAAACGCACCCGGTCTCCATTATGCGCATTCGCGGCATCATCTTTTTTGACGGCAAAGCGCTGTTCTCCGGCACTGATATCACCGGAACCTGATTTCCCGCATCTGAATATACCCGTTGTATCAAAAGAGGCGTTAAACGTAAAGGTATTGTCGCTCATCGATAGATATCCGATTCGGGTCAGAGCCGCGAAGGTGTCCTGCACAACACCAATATCGCTTTGATTGAGAGATGCACTCTTCTTTTTCTTCTTTTTATCTGAACTTTTTTGAATGAAAAGAATATTGAGAACAGAGCTGACGGTAAATTCACCATCTATTTTTTGCAGTAACTGTAATACTTTTCTGGACGAGAGCGCCATAGAGCTCCTGAATTTAATAGTAGAGTGTGAAGATGAAAACGGACAGTATTATTCTTCCGGATCTTCCGGGGTACTTTCCGTTTTCTCGACCTTGATCTGGTCTATCTCCAGTTTCTTTGCTTTGATTTGCGTACCGTAATTTTCTATCTTTTCGATGAAAGGTGCCACCGCAGCGTCATTTTTGTCGATAGAAACGTCCTTTTGCAACAACTCAAAGACGGTCTTTCCAAGTTTTTCAGCCGCTGAATCCAGCTTTGTTTCCAGAGTTTTGATTTCCATCATCAGTTTCGTAATGTGGGCATAATCTCCGGTTTTTGAAGCGAATTTTTGAGTGAAGGTGAAGACTTTTTCTTTGAAATCATTGATTTTTTCCATGGTGCACGAAGCCTCCTTTTGCTGTTTCAAATCAATCTGCACTTACAGAAACTACAGGAAACACTCTGGAATGCGGTCTTTGGGCAATCTTCGTGATTCATACAGGCACAGTACAGATGGGAATTCTTCCGTCTCATAATAGATGCAGTTACATACCTTAAAAGTCAAGGCATTCTTATGTATGTTTCAATGCACTCAATTATTTCATTAAATTTCAACCAATCGGGAAAATAAGGGGGGAGTGGAGCAGTGAAAACAAGTTCCTGCTTTCGAACGGGATGAATAAACGATAAAAAAATTGAGTGAAGAAGAATTGCCTCGGGATGGCTCTTGAGGGCGATACCTCCGTAAGCGCTGTCACCGACAATCGGAAGCTGTATGCTTTTCATGAATCCACGGATTTGGTGTTTTCGTCCGCTTATAAGATGTATAAGGGTCGCCATCTGATCCCCGTTACCGGCGATGCGGCGATAATAATGCTCCACAGATTTCCCGCTTCTGTTGTCGGGATAGATCGTCGTAATGGTTGCGGGACGTTCAAAAGATCCCCTGAAATGTTTCCATTCTTTATCATAATCTTTGTTTTCAGTGTTTCGGCTTATGGCGAGATAGATTTTCTTGATACCGCCTTGTTTCAGCATCTCTGTCAGTCGCGAAGCGGCTTTCGATGTTTTAGCGAAAACCATCATCCCGGAGACGGGAGCGTCAAGACGGTGAATTCCTCCGAGATAGACATTGCCGCTTTTTTCGGCGCTTTCCTTGATGTACTTTTTGAGAATGTCTACAAGGTTATCTCTTTTTCCATCACCTTGAGAAAGCAAACCCGCAGGTTTGTTGATAACCAGTATATGGTTGTCTTCGTAAAGAATGGGAACCATTGTCAACTCCCTTATCGCGCTTCAGTGTTAGAATACTAAACTGAACATTATCTTAGCACTGCCGCCATTGTTGAGTCACACACGCTATTGTAAACACATTTACCCCCCATTTGTTTAATGCACCTTTATGTGCTGCGCCGCTTGCAAAAACACATGATATTCATAACAGGCAAAGGAAGCAAAAAGAGAGTGACAGAAATATCATTACGGTGTATACTATTATGAGGTTGATTTGCTGTGCAATAATTGATTATATTGTAAAAGGGTAAATCTGTAATCATGTTTCGATCAGGGTGACTGTAGTTATGAGCGATAAAATCTCTATAGATCAATTGATTCGTGATTCAATCAACAAACTCAATGCTGACATAGAGATTCGAAAATCGCTTTTTCTCAGCATTTTACACAGAAATATTGACGCGCTTGTCAGCAATTCGGAGAAGTGGTTCGGCGGAAACGTCCCGAGAGAGTATATAGAAATACTGAATTCTCTTGTCAATTTTTCAGTGATGTTTTCTGATCAAATTCAGAGCATTAATGAAGTCTTTAACGAAAGTTCCTACGAGGTGATACGGCCGGCGGAGATCATTCAGGAACTGACCATTGACTTTGTCGAATTGATCAACATGAGAAATTTTTCGACCCGTTACGAGGATGCGGAGATTCTGACCTCGCGCAAGGGCTTTA
>JAEWVL010000103.1 GCA_023396665.1 Spirochaetota bacterium | reverse complement strand
GGTTATTATTATGACCTTACAAGGGAAATGAATGTCGCCTGCTATTGGATTGACGATGCCCGCACGGATTTCCCTGCGCTTGGCGCGGAATCCCTTATGGCCTATTCCATCTGTGTATCCGAAGGCACGATTTTTGTCTCGGGGAAATGCTACATGGATGGTACATGGAAGGCATGCTATTGGAAAGGAAGCGAACGTATAGTTTTCCCCATGGATAGGGGCTCCTCGGAATCTATTTCCGTCTCAAATGGCATCGTCTATAACGCAGGTTCTTACTGGGGTGGTGATAGAAATAGAGTATTTTATGGTGCTGGTCCCGCCATTGTGGATCTTCCGGATGACGGAATTAGTTCTGCATATGCGAAATCACTCTTTGTGTCGGGCGGCGTCGTTTACGTTGCGGGGTATTACGGGGATGGATTGAATGCGGTCCCGTGCTATTGGGCGGGAGAAACCAGATTTGATCTTCCGGTTGATGACTTTGATCGCGGATACGCTTACTCCATCTATGTCGAAGGAACGCCGATGGCGCAGCCCGCAGTACGGGAACTGCAGGTTGGGGACCCGTATCAGGGCGGCATCATTGCCAGCGTGTTCCAGCCCGGGGATGCAGGCTACGTGAGCGGTGAAACGCATGGCTTGATCGCCGCACGGGAAGATATAGTCTCCGCACAGCCTTGGGCGCTGGATGAGTTCAAAGAAGATTCGGTTCCAGATGGAACCGGGACAATATTGGGCGCGGGGTATGCGAATACGGAGAATATCGTAGCCCAGCACAGCGGAGGGACGGGCTATGCTGCCGCTGAAGCGAGTTCATCAATCGCCGGAGGATTCACCGATTGGTTTTTGCCCTCGCTGGATGAGTTGTCCTGTCTCTGGCAAAACAGGGAGGCTGTCGGCAATTTCTCAAATGCGCTCTATTGGAGCTCTTCCGAATGCGATGTTTATTCCATGGCATACAGCATAATGTTCAGCAGTTCCGGTTTAACTCCGTGGCAGATTTTAAAGAATATGCCGCAGCGCATACGTACCGTCAGGTATTTTTAACTACTAATTTGTAATGATAGCAGGTGGGCTTAACCCATCTGTTTTTATGTGCAGATGGTCAACAAAATTGATTCGGCGTAGCTGTTTTGTGAAACAAACTGAACTTATAGAAGGATTAAAATGGAAAATTACAGAAACGAAATATTAAGCGAGATAAGCAAACTGAAGAAAAAATCAGAGCAGAATCCTTTGGTAATTCTGGAAACAATAAAATCTTGTGATTATGGCGATTTGTTTCACAGCAAAATAAAGGAAAAATTTAAACCAGATCATTATGAATATCAAGCCTTTATCGATGAGCTTTACAAAGAGTACATTGATCTTCTTTTCGATGTTTTTGATAAAGATAAAAGTGACAGTGCCTTGACCTTGCGAAAGAATATCAGAGAATTTGCCCTCAGTTTTACAAAAGAACGTTGGAAGTGCCATATTTTATCACGACTTGCAGATGTAACATCATTCGAATTTCTGTTAGACAAATGTAAAGATGTGCTGCAAACCGAAACGGACGCGCATGTCGATAAAGCGCCGATAGTCGCTCTTGCAGGACTGTATAGGCATGAGCGCTTTAAGAAACAGATCGGGGATTTTTTTCGAAATGCTTACGAATATGCCCGATTGTATGGTCTGATAACCAAGAAATATGATTATCTCAAAGACAATTTCAACACTGCTATATATTTAGTCATATCACTGGGAATTATATCCATGGACAGTACTGATAGAGAAGAATTCGCTGACATCTATTTCGATGCCTATCGTTTTGCCACTTTGAAAGACAGAGGTTACAGCATGTATCAGGTGTCAGGATACATGGCCGTTTATTTGACAATGTTTACAAAAAAATTCAAGACTAACGTTCTTGACTATAGTATATCCATAACAGGGGAACATTATCAGGATAATAAATTTGTTTTTCAAACGCGTTATGCCAAGTGGTATCTTGAAAACGACTGTTCATCGGCTTTGAGTTTTCTCAAATCAAACAAATGTTATGCTGAACTTGGGTATATTGCGGCACTTTTGGCTGATTTAAACTGTGGAAATGCCTTGCCGGTTTTGCAGAATAAAATTAAGGAAATTGATAATCCAGTTACTGTAGAGGTTTTTCTGGAAGCGATTTCACGACTGAAATCGCAAAATGAAAAACCTGAACTTGAAAACAGGATGATCTGGATGTTTGAAAGCTCTTCCGCAGGGCAAAGAGCGCTGGGGGAAGTGTCAGATAATGTATTTCTAAAAAGAGCGAAGAGTAAAGTCAAGATAGATGATAACGTTTATGAAACTGACGAAGAATGATCTTGGCTTTTTGTAAAACAGGCATTATGAATTGTTCCAGGTTGATGCTCGGGAAATCAATAAAATGCAAAAACAGGATCAAGAGAACAAAAAATGCGAAATAGCAAAAATCTATTAGTGCTTATAATGGTTGTAGTCACTATACTGAGCGGCTGTAGTGGAGACAGCCGCTCGGGTAGAAGGGGGGCTGCCACAAGCGGAGGGGGCTCATCAGAGGCAACCTACGCCATAGGCGATACGGGGCCTGCTGGGGGTCTGATTTTTTACATTGATGAGGCAGGTGAATATGACTGGACATATCTTGAGGTAGCCTCGGCATCAACCTAGTGGTAAATCAAAGTCTGGGGAGGATATGGAATAGAGATAAGCGGAGCTGATGGATTCGCGATTGGAACAGGAGCACAGAATACGATTGAGATTGTAGCACAGTTTGGATTTGAAGAACCCTATGAAAGTAAAGTAGAATATGCGGCTATACTCTGCAGTGATCTGATAAACGGTGGTTATGACGACTGGTTTCTTCCGTCCAGAGATGAGCTGTACACAATATGGAAGAACCTGGTTAATGATAGTACAGGTTCTTCCAGTGGTATTGGCGGTTTTTCCGCTAACTACTATTGGAGTTCGTCCGAGGACGGTCGTTACTATGCGTGGGGTCAGAGTTTCGGTAGTGGTAATCAGTATGGTCTTAATAAGGACGCCAACTACGTTCGTGTTCGTGCCGTTCGGGCTTTTTAACTATTAACAATTTATTTTCCTCGCGAAATAGTATCCCGTAATACAAAAAGTGTTTGCTTTTTTACGAAAATCGATATTAATATGGGGTAATTTGCTGAATAAAAATGAAATGTTATTATTCGAGTGAATAGTAAATATTGTTTATCACTTGGTTTCTTTGAATGAAAGCCGATGATGATATGTGGGACAGAACTGTGTTCTCAAAGACAGGGGGCGTTAGCCGAGAGGACAAGTAATGAGTTTTGTTCTATTTGACCTTGAAGAAATTGATTACTACCTAACTGATGCAGTACTTGTGCCATTTCATTTTATGAGTTATGAAGATACTACTTGAGGTGGATCTCAGTATAACTGTGTCGAACAGATGTCGCGAATTTCAGACACTCTTGAATATTAGAACGAAATAATAATTTGGAGCCGAAGAGTGGGTGCGATAACAATTTCGACTACAAAGTGCATCTGATGTCAGAAATGCACTTTTGAATGTCCTGAAGGTGTTTTGACGATTTCTGCGGACTATGCAATAATCGATCAAACAAAATTATGTTTACTATGCGGTCATTGTGTTTCCATTTGTCCAACCAATGCAATTTCATTGAATGATAATGAATTAAAAGCATTCACTCTGTTTGCCGTTCAAAAAAATATTCTTCCTCAACAAAAGTTGTTACTCACTAAAAGATCTGTAAGATTTTTTTCCCAAAAAGTAATTGATAACAACATTATTGCAGATATATTGAGGTATGCCGAGCTGGCGCCAAGTGCGCACAACTTCAGAAATAGACATTATATCGTTATTTCGAATCCTTTAACAATCAATAACATTGTCTTTAAAGTAATTAGTGAATATCAGAGGTGTTTAATATTTCTTAATCCCTTTATACTTTTTTTTGTGTCATTGTTCAACAAACCGCAATTTAAAGAACTAAATAAAT
>JAEWVL010000340.1 GCA_023396665.1 Spirochaetota bacterium | reverse complement strand
GAATAGATACGGACGCGCAGCCACCCGTTAAAATCAGTGATGCTATGATCAGTAAAAACGGCAACTTGCAAGTGATTTGTTTTTTCATGCTTATGCCTCCTTAAAATAATTATCCGGAAATCCTGTATAATTTTCAGCAGTAGGGGGTACCTCGTTTTCAATTGTATTGTTCGAGGTTTAATCCGCCTGGACCACCTGGTTGAGATTTCCGACAGTTATTATGTTAACAATTTGTATAAAAATATGATAACAAAAAAGTAAAGTATAATATTAGTAATAGTACTATTTTGTTACTGGTGGACATTTTTGCTGAACTGTCTCTGTTTTGCTGCTTGCAAATGGTATGCGTAATACAAAAACGTCTGTAATGAAAAAATCCCTTGCCATAACAGGCTTGTCATGAGCTACTATTTTTTCCTGTCGGTGCAGCTGCGAATGACATGGTTTTTCCCGAACGCAATTTTGTGCCGGGATAGTTTTTTTGATACAGCATTATACATAAGAGGGGTTTGCGATGATTTACAGAAATTTGGCGGGCGAGAAAGTTTCGCAACTGGGTTTTGGCGCGATGCGGCTTCCCCAGATCGGCGGTAAAATCGACGAAAACGAGGCTATTCGCATGATTCATCATGCGCTTGATTCAGGTATCAATTATGTCGACACGGCATGGGTTTATCATGACGGTAACAGTGAGGGGCTTGTTGCAAAGGCTTTCAAGGGGGGATACCGCCGCAAAAGTTTTGTCGCGACAAAATCGCCGGTGTGGCTCGTGAAAAAAGACGAGGATTTCGAGTATTATCTCGATCAACAGCTCAAACGGCTCGAGGTGGATTGCATTGATTTCTATTTGCTGCACGCGCTCAACGCTTGGTCCTGGGGCGTTTGCAAACAGCACAATGCGATCGACTTTTGCGAAAAGATGGTGAAGAAGGGAAAGATTCGCCATTTCGGCTTTTCATTTCACGACGCCTTGCCTGTTTTCAAGGATATCGTCGATGCCTGCAACTGGGAATTCTGCCAGATTCAGTATAACTATCTTGATCGAAATGAACAGGCTGGTCTTGAAGGTCTGAATTATGCCCGCGCGAAAAATATCGACGTCATAATCATGGAGCCCTTGCGCGGCGGTAATCTGGTTGTACCGCTTCCCGCTGCGGTTGTCGAATTATGGAAAAAGGCGCCAAAACAGCGCTCTGCCGTTGAGTGGGCACTGGGCTGGATATATCATCAATCCGACATCGCGCTTGTTCTTAGCGGTATGAGCACCATGCAGCAGCTGGAGGATAACATTAAAATAGCGTCCGTGTATGCAGAAGGCTGTTTTTCAGCTGAAGAGCTTGCGATGATAGACGAGACTGAGCGGATGTATCGTACGAATATCCGTATCGGCTGTACCGCTTGCCGCTACTGTATGCCCTGTCCCTCGGGTGTGGATATTCCGCGCAATTTTGCCGTTTGGAACGAATACTATATGTTCGGAAAAAGTGAGAACGCGCGCGGAGCCTGGAACTGGATTGATGCGCCCGTACGGGCAGACAAGTGTACCGAATGCGGTCAGTGCGTCAGCCACTGTCCGCAGCAGCTGGCAATTCCCGAAGAGCTGAAAGCTATGGTTGCGGATTTCACACGATAGATGTAGCAGAATAAAAGAAAGAACTGTATCGCCATCGCGCTCCCGCGCAGGCGATACAGTTCTTTATGTATAGATTAATAGAGATAATTGACACATGATCTTCTTCGCTTTATCCAAAATATGCTGGGCGCTTGTACAGCCCGATACGCTGCTGTTGCTGGCTCTTCTCGCAGGATGTGCCCTGCTTTTTTCCCCCTTTCGAAAAGCCGGGCACCGTATTCTGCTTGTGTCGCTGTCGGTGATGATTGCAATAGCCCTGTTGCCGCTTGACAATCTTCTTGTTCTGTCACTTGAGAAAAGGTATCCCCCCGTAAGTGATGAACAGTTGCCTGCAAAACTCGACGGTGTAATCTTTCTGGGCGGTTGTATCAACCCTGTTGTCTCGGGTCGCCTTGAGCAGACGCAGCTTTCAGGCTCGGCCGAACGTTTGTTTATGATGCAGTTTTTCGCACGGCGTTATCCCGACGCCACACTTGTTTTCACGGGAGGATCAGGCAAACTTCTTGAGCAGAAATACAAGGAAGCTGATTATCTGCGCATGTTGCTTGACGACTGTGATCCGGAACTGGCAGAAAGAGTGATATTTGAGAATCAGTCGCGAAATACCTATGAGAATGCGGTCTATTCAAAAAAAATGATCGCTCCCGACACGAACGAACGATGGCTGCTTGTGACATCGGCATATCACATGCGCCGCTCAAAATCGGTTTTCGATCATGCCGGATGGCCGGTCACCCCCTATCCGGTCGATTACCAAAGCGATCTGACCCTTTGGGGAAGACATGAGATTGATTTTGCCGGCAACATGCTGCTTCTCAAGACCGCAATACATGAGTATATCGGAATCATCGCCTATGCCGCAAACGGAAAATTGTGAGAGATAAGACACAAGAATCCGTTATCCTCGTGATTTTGCCAGCCCTTCATGAATAACCCGCAGCACTTCTGGCAGAAGCTGTTTTTTTCGTGAGAGAACACCTTTCAGCCGATAGCTCCCGGGATTGATCAATTCGTAAGACAGTTCCCGTTGAAAATGAGCCGCTTCGGTCGTAACGAGAATACTCTCTTCTTTTATCACATTTGTAATGAGAAGCATGGCCCAGTGCAGAGACTTCTGTATACGTGCGCTCTCCAGGGCCCGGGCGATTTTATCTTCTGCTGCGGAAAAATCCGCAAAGGTGCTCACTTCGACCTGCCCGATTCCGATCGTCGTATCGCATTCGCTGTATATCTTGAAGTCGGAGAAAATCAGTTTTTCGTAATCGTTTACCAGCAGTGATGCTGTGTGTTCGAAAAGCCGTTTTCCCCACTCTTCGATGCCGGTATCCGCGATGGCGGCAAGTGTAGCGGCGGCGCCGCGATCATGTTCGGTCGTGGTAGGTGATCTCAGCAGCACGGTGTCAGAGAGGATTCCCGAAAGCAAAAGCAGAGCGATCTGTTTTGTCGGGTTGATGCCGTTTGTGACGTAATGAGAGTAAACGACGGTGCAGGTGCTGCCAACCGGGCGAACATCGATCAAAATGGGCAGCATGGTTGCGGCTGATCCAAGACGGTGATGGTCGATAATTTCGACAATGAGGGCATGATCGGCACCGGTAACACTTTGCGCTATTTCATTATGATCGACCATAATCAGTTTCGGTTTCGGTTTGTTTATGAAACAGCGCCGGGTCACTATGCCCCGGTATTGGGATCCTTTCATAACGGGCAAACCGCGGTAGTGCGAGTTCACGAGTATATCGCGCGCATCCGTGAAAAGTGTTTCCTCGGGAATGGTGAGCGGTTTGCGGTTCATAATTTCGCTGACCGGCGTGGAAAGGCGAAGACGCCTCACTGTCTCCGCTGTATCGATTCCGGTGACATATACCGTTCCCCCGTAGCTTGCGAAAATTTTTTCAGGAACCCCTCTATCGCAGCCGGTCAGCACAATTGCCGGCAGATTTTTCTCGATTGCGTTTTGTATAATGTCTGGGCGAAG
>JAEWVL010000335.1 GCA_023396665.1 Spirochaetota bacterium | reverse complement strand
AGTATACGCTTACCGAAGGTGCAAAGACTCTTCTTCCTGTGCTGCAGCAGCTCTGCGACTGGGGTAAGGACTATGCCAGAGAAAAAGAACTCGCTTACGATGAGGCTCAATAATCCCCCCTTCAAAGCAGTATGAACAGATGCAATCGGGTGGGGCGGATGTTTTTACAGCAGAATATGGCTGCCCGTGTGGCAGTAAAACACCGGGGTCTTCATCGTCGCCTTCATCAAAGCGTATTTATCGACCCCGCTGCAATGGCAAACACCAATGCGGCCGATGCCGAACGTATCGAGCCGTTTGATCGTTTTTAGTGCACATTCGTCGCTGTCGCCCTTAAGGTGAAAACCGCCGACGAGTGTTCGAATCGCCAGGCCGAAATGTTCCTTTGCGTGTTGCACGATATTCGTGATGCCGCGATGCGAGCAGCCGCTGATGATGCTGATCGCATCTTCGTGTCGCAGTACAAGGCTCTGTTCGTCATCGAAGGTGTCATCAGCGAGCTGATCTCCCGCCTCCCTGAAAAAACCCTTCGTGTGCATGTCTTCGCTGTAGTACTCCGGTACGTCGCGTAAAAGAAAGACATCCTCCGCTATTTCACAGTATGCTTCGCCATGGCGAATTCGTGTCTCGGGTATTCTTGTTTGCGGGGAAATGCCGATTTGCTCACCTTTGGCGTTGCTGCGCCTGATAAAGGCTTCGGGGGCGATCCATATCGGGGCTGTATCGTTATGCGCCAAAAAAGCCGGTAAACCCCCGGTGTGATCATAATGACCGTGACTGATGACGCAGTGTTCGACTGTGCCGATATCCCTTCGCAATTCAAGCGCATTAGTCAGAAAGATGCCGCTTTGTCCGCAGTCAAAGAGAATTGACGTGTCGCCGGCCTGCAGCAGCAGGGAAAGACCGTGCTCTCCCGAAAGCCGTTTGCTATAAACAAGATTCTCCGCAAGTACCGTTAAGGCGACATTTTTCATGTGCAGAAAGTTCCATCTGTGAAAATTACAGATCGCCGCAGCGAAGCTGATCCAAGTGTCTGCTGAATTGTCAGTGCAATTGTTGCCGGGTCAAGGAAATAATAAATGTGATCACCAAATATTGATCTTCTCAATTCTATTAATAATCAACACAAATGAGAAGCGAAGTGCGATCAATACAGCACCTGGTTTTCGAAGATACCATGTCTTGTCGATTTCATAACAGTAAGCGAATTTTGTTATGCTTTTTCGGACTGCTGAAATTAATCGTTGCCAAAAGTATAAAAAAGACTTTAATCTGATGAAGGCATTATTGATCAGGGGGTCTCATGTCCTCAGTTACCCGCAAAACGATCGGGGTGGTACTCGATTGGCTGGTTTTCGGTGATAATCCGCTCTATTATCAGACTGCGATACTCAAGGGGATTGACGCATTCTGCCGTGAGAGAGATTACAATCTGGCTGCTTTTACGATCGGGCGTCTGGACTCGCCGCTTGAACGGGAGAAGATCAACGGTTTTCTTATAAATATGGTTACACTCGATAACGTTGACGGTGCCATCGTTTTGCCTTCAATCGGGTTTTTTTCCGGTAAAAAGCGTTTGCGCTCCTACCTTGATTCGCTTGCTCCACTGCCGCTTGTCGCACTCGGCAACCGTTTTGACGACATCACCTCTGTGGTAATCGATAATTACTCGGCAATGAAGCAGGTCGTATCCCACCTTGTCGGTTTTCACGGGCTGCGGCGTATCGCCTTTATAACCGGTAAAAACGACAATCATGATGCTGAAGAACGCTATCGCGCCTACAAAGATGCTTTGAGAGAGCATGGTATCGAATTTGATGACAGGCTTGTCGTGTCCGGCGCCTATGTCGTTCAGTCAGGCATCGATGCGGTGGAGGCGCTACTGGCCGCGGCACTGCCTTTCGATGCCGTGGTTGCCGCGAACGACCAGATGGCCATCGGCGCGATACGAGCATTTGAAAGCAGGGGCATCTATAACTTTCCCGTAACGGGATTCGACAATATTGACGGTGCCCGTCGATGGTCACTGACCACCGTTGACCAGAATTTGTTCCATGAAGGCTATCTTTGCGCCGAAATTGTCTCCGAAATGATCGAGGGTCATGCGGTTGAAAAAGTGTATGTCGTCGAAGGGACACTGAAGCTGCGAAGCTCCTGCGGTTGCGATGTGAATGTGAAATGCACGAAAGACGCCGAAGTTGCTGTGAATGATGCGCCTGAAACGGATGATGAGTGCGCACGTCTGTGTAATGCTTTGCTCGGTGAAATCAGCGACCCGCTTCAGAAAGAGACTTTTGTTTCGTTGATCGGCCGGATCGAAGCTGAAATTAGACCTGATTCCGATTTGCAGCCGCTTGTGCGGCTCTGGGAGAGTATCATGAAGCTCTGCCAGAAAGAGCATATCAGTTCTGATCTGCAGTTGTGTCTTTTCGAGGCTCTTTGTTCGAAAATGGAAACTGCCGGATTGAACGAAAAGCAGTTTCGCCGGCAAATGGTATCAATCGGATATCTGACCGGACGTTATTCCGAAGATTTTTCACAACAGTACAGTACGCATTCCGACAGTATTTCCCAGTCGATTGATTATCTGAGCGAAGATCTTTTTGATACGCTCGAACTGAAAAAGCAGGCGGATTTGCTGTATGAAAAGCTGGCATCCTTCGGTATTGAGAACTGCCTGATAAGCAGGTATCTTGATTATGCGAATCCTCTTAGCCTTTCGCTTCCGATACTCTCCTATACTGTAGAAGGGCGTATGGATTGTACCGGGGCCTTTCAGACCGCTTCACTTTTTCCGACAGACTTTTCAAGCTCACTGCGCAAGCAGAGATACAGTCTGCTCGTGCAGCCCTTCAGCTGTGGTAGCAAGCCGATCGGATATATCGCCGCGACAATCAACGATGTTTCAGACAAGGCACTTCTGTTATCCCGCAACCGTATCAATATCGCAATCAAGGAGTCGCTCTACATCGAGTCGCTCGAAAAAGAGATAACAATGCGCAATGACGAGCTTGTGCAGACGAACGAGCGGCTGACCAGAAGTCTGCAAAAGAACCGGCTGCTTATGCGCGAACTCGAGCACCGTGTCAAAAACAATCTCGGTGTCGTTGCGGGATTGCTTAATCTTGAAGCGATTTCCGCCGAAAGGGATGACGTCAGAAGTGTGCTGATAGAGGCGAGAACCAGAATAGAGGTGATGGCCGCTATATATGAGCGTTTATATACAAGACCGCATGTTGATAACAAAATAGATGCGGGACCCTATATTGAAGATCTCGTCAGTTCACTGCTGCCGACCTATTCGCTCGGCCGGACAGATGTCCGGCTTGTCTTTTCATCCGAAAAGTGCTATATGGATTTCAAGAGGATCATCTCTCTCGGTCTTCTGGTGAATGAACTTGTTTCGAACTCGCTGAAATACGCATGGCCGAATTGCAAAACCGGCACCCTGGAAATCCGGCTCGTCCGACAAGGCAAGCAATACCGGCTTTCCATTTGTGATGACGGTATCGGTTTGTCGCAGGAAATGTACTCGACTCAAAGCAAGACGCTCGGCCTGGTGCTGGTGCGTTCGTTTGCGGAGGAGCTCGGGGCCGAGCTT
Source organism: Spirochaetota bacterium (assembly GCA_023396665.1). Lineage (GTDB taxonomy): Bacteria > Spirochaetota > UBA4802 > UBA4802 > JAFGJZ01 > JAEWVL01. The sequence goes on along the minus strand of JAEWVL010000335.1, from coordinate 12,202 downwards.
GTTATTTCGGGTACTGAGGGAACGAAAGTAACACTGCTTTTCTCGTGAATTTATTCAGAAGGACTGCTTCGAAAACAAATCAGGTATCCGGTTTCATCGGCGCAAAACAAATTCCCGGTTGCCCGGGAATTTGTTTTGTGACAACTCCTATTGTTTTGCCCGCCTGCTTCTGTAACGCGCGTATTGTTCTTTTCTGAGTGTGAGCATGTCGACCTCGCTGTGCTGCTTGCGATAGCCTTCGAGCCGTTGCGCGGGCAGCAGCCCCTCTTCGATTGCGCGCAGTACCGCACAGCCGGGTTCGCTTGAGTGAGAACAGTTTCTGAAACGGCAATGCTGTGAAAGTTCAGTGATGTCGCTGAAGGTGCTGTCGACGCTGTCCGCTTCGGCCCACAGCTGCAGTTCCCGTGTTCCCGGGGTATCGATGAGCATTGCACCCGAACGGTGAAAAACCAGGTCGCTCCAGGTCGTCGTATGGCGGCCTTTGCCCGAGACCTCACTGATACTGCGTGTTTTCAGCGAGTTGTTGCCGAAGAGCCGGTTGATCAGTGTCGATTTTCCGACACCTGAAGAACCGAGAAAGACGACGGTCTGTCCCGGAACAAGATATTGCCCGAAGATTTCCATATTCTCGCCGCTAGCTGCGCTGACTTTGTGTAAAGAGCAATCGCCCGCGATTCGCGATGTTATGTGTATGCGTTCGTCACAATCGTCGCACAGATCGGCCTTGTTGAGTATAATCACCGCCCGAGCCGAACTTTCTTTCGCAAGAGTCATGTAACGTTCAAGTCTGCCCGAATTGAAATTGGCATCGAGTCCCGTTACGATGAAGATCGTATCGATGTTGGCGGCAATGACCTGTTCTTCCGTGGCGCCTCCGGTGACCAGGCCGTTTCTGATTTTCCGTCCTCCTGAAATCGCCTGTTTTCTCGCGAAAAAACTTTTGCGCGGCAGTCTCTGTGTGATGACCGCGCTGTTAATGCAATCGAAATTGCGTACGCAAACCCAATCGCCCACCACGGGGTAATCGACATTAGTTTCGCTCTCATGCAGAAATTTACCCGAGAGTCTGGCACCGTTATACATGCCTTGTGCGAAAATTCTGTAGTTTCCTTTCTGGCGGTTGATAATTCTCGCGGGAATCTCGTCTTCCTTTTTTCGGCTCTCAAATGCCTGTTGATAAAAATTGTCCCATCCTGCGTCTTGCGCTTCGATGGTTTCGTTTGTTGTTGTTTTGGTATTCATTGAAATCTCCGATTGTACTGTGCGGACACTTCTGTGCGTCGAAACGGTACAGAACTGTCCGGCCAATAGCCATCGCTCTGACGCGAGCGCCGCGTGCACTGAAAATTATCGTGAATCAAAAAGAGAGCTTCGCCCTTTCTGTACGCGAATACGACAATGCAAACTGATATGTTATTATTTGACGGCAAAAACCGGAAAGAGAAATGCTGCGCTGTGAAAAGATATGACTGGTGTGTGTACTGAGCAGGAAAAGCGCTGTCTACAAACCGGTTGCCTGAGTATTATGATTTTCTGCCATAGTTGCCTTCCTTTTTGCGCGCTTATGCGCTTCCGTGTTTGTAATGTAATATCGGTACTTCAAGCGCAGCGGATGTCAAGCGATTTATTGCGTTGCAGCTGATTGATTCAATGTTGCCGGGGTAATGCGTCTGTCGGTTTTTTGCTTGTAATAAATCCTCTTAATTTATTTTTCTTTCAGTATTCGCAGTTTTCTGATAGCAGGAGACTGTTGTAATTTTACTTAAGGAATGTTGATGTTTATGAAATACAAAAAATACTTTTTAGCAGCTGCGGCTGTAATAAGTATTACTCTTGCACTGAAAAAATGCACCATGCTCTTTTTACAGATATTCATGTTTCTTCACACGCAGCCGCAGGATGTTGAGTTTATTAGAATCATCGGCTCCGCCGATGGCCCTTTTTCTGTGTTTTTAAGCGCACCCTATGCAATGCCTATTGTATTTCTGACGATCGAGCCATTGTCGCTGATCTTCATAGCTGCTGTTTTATTGTGTGTCATATTCTTTGACCGTCCGAAGCGGTCTTGAATTACATTGGAGTACATGGTGGTTAAGCTTGAAACACAGCGCCTGTTCGTACGCGACAATTGCGAGAAAGATCTTGCGGATCATTTCGCCCTGATTTCAGATCCGCTTACCATGCGCTATCTTCCCGAGCTTTATGTGAAAACTATCGAAGAGGCGAATTGTAATCTTCAGAAGTCCATTGCGGCAGCGTTATCCCCCCGCCGAAAAGAATATTTTTTTGCGATAATTCTGAGGCAAAGCAACAAGCTTATCGGTTCGATAGGCTATACGGTAGAAGCCGAGAACGAACAGGGTAAACTTGTGAATCTCGGCTATTTCATTCGACGCGAGTACTGGGGTATGGGCTATACGCTTGAGGCGGCCCGTCGTCTTGTGGAATTTGCGTTTTTGCAGGACAATGTATTGAAAATTGAAACCGGTTGCCTGAAAGAAAACACCGCCTCTGAAAAAATCATGATCAGACTCGGAATGCGCAAAGAAGCTGAACTTCTTAAGCATCAGCTGCATGAAGGTAGGTTCAAGGACAGAGTGGTTTACGGTTTGCGGAAAAACGAATGGAAAGACAGTCTTGCGATGTAAATGCGTGTGCGGCGAGAAGAAATTGCGGAAGCGGACGCCCTGTGCACAAGACAGGAAAAGAGGATAAAATGGAACTAAAAAGAAATTGGGACGTGCTCATTATCGGCGGAGCGAGCGGTGTCGGGAAAAGCTGTGTAAGCTACGCTCTGGCAAAGAAATACGAAATCGGTATTACCGAGGTTGATGATTTTCAGTGTGTGCTTGAGGATATGACAAAAGAAGAGGATTACCCTGTTCTGCATTACTGGAAAAATCATTTTGAAGAGGCGCTCGCGCAGCCCTTCGAAAAAAAACTCGAAATCATGTGCGGCTATGCAAAAATAATGAGCAGGGCGCTTGAACTTGTCATCGCGAATCATCTGGAATCGGACAGGCCTTTCGTGCTTGAGGGTGATTTTATCACACCCGAACTTTGCACGATGAGCAGTTACGCGTCGATTGAGGCGGGGACAAGGGTGCGCTCGCTGATTATCGCGGAAAACGACGAATCACAGATCATCGAAAATTACCGCGTACGGGAAGGCTCGCTGCAACAGGATCGCGCGCATCTGAGCTGGCTGTATAACGGCTGGCTTTGCTCTGAGGCAAAACGACTCGGTGTTGCGGTCATCGAAGCGCGCCCCTGGCACAGCGTATTGGAAAGGATCTGCGAGAATCTTGATAAAGCCCCTGCCTGAGCCGCAAACAGGGACCCAGGCTGCCGGCTGTTTTAGGCCCATATCGACGCAATTACATGTTCGGCGTTATTCGTGATCGCGCGCTTGTAATTGCGTCCGGTGCTCAGAACGAGAATCTCTCGCTGTGGATACGGCTTTTCGTAAAACCGATTTCGCGCAGCATGGGGTGGAGCGCAGCCATAAAGGGCTCGGGTCCGCAAAGAAAGGCGTTGCCGTATTTCAGCATGTCAGCCGTGCACAGCGGACGCAGAAGAGCGGTGTCGACGAAGCCGTCGGCAGCGCCGCTTTCCGGATTAACATCACCCGTTACGCGCAATACAAGGCGAAAGTGCGGCAGTTTTTTTTCGGCCTCGCGCAGTTCGCTCAGGGCAAAGGTTTCGTTTGCAACAAGCACCGACCATACGAGTGTCACTGGTCTTTGCTCTTTCAGGGCGATACTTTCGCGGATCATCGAGAGAAAAGGAGTGATGCCGATGCCCCCTGCGAGCAGCAGCAGCGGATGTTGTGATCTGTCCGCGGTGAATACGCCGTAGGGGCCGTCGACGATAACGGGAGTCTCCGGTTTGAGAGATGCCAGTTTTTTTGTGTAATCGCCCAGCGCCTTAACGGTAATGCAAAGCGTATCTGTCGAAGGGGCACTGCTTATCGAAAAGGGGTGCTCGGCTCTTCCGCAAACATCGCTCAGAAAGCGGAAGTAGGCGAACTGTCCCGCCGTATATGCGAAGCGCTCATTTTTTGCGGATTTCATTTCTATTTCTACTATTGTATCTGAGAGTCGCCGAAGTGCGCGTATGCGAAAAGCCCGGCTCTTGCGCAGAAGCGGGCGCATGAAGGCGTGAAACAGGTAGAAGGCTATGGCTATGCCGCCGCTGAGCCCCGAGACGACCGTGCGCGCGAGGGTTTCCTGTACGGGCAAGGCCAGCATGACATGAATGCCGAGCAGCAACAGCGCCGGTGCGCAGAGATTGTGAATCACTTTCATGATCGAATAATCGATATGAAATTTTTTCGTGATGAAGGCGAGCATCTTGCCCGGAAACACCCTTCGGTGAAGCGGCGTGCGCACCATGAATATGAACGTCAGCTTGATGACGATCAGAAAAAGCAGCAGGCCGCCGACACCGAGCGCGCTTTGCAGTGTGGGGTCGGGAAAAAATACGAATTTTAAAATCGCGTGAAATACACCGAGAAGGAGAGCGAGCGAGGCGACGATGCCGTGAAAGACGATGACTCTGTTATGTCCGAAGATGCGGTCGAAGGCTCTGATGCGCGCCGCAAGAACCAGCGCCAGAGAAAAATAGCCGTAGCTGAAAAGACCGAAGAACATCGCCAGCGAATAGCTGTGAAAAAAGCTGTACCAGTTGCCATGAAAAAAAACAGCAACATGCAGCATCGGAAACAACAGTGCCAGAACGATCAGGCATATTCTAAGTAGTCGCTGTTTACCCATGTATTACTGCCCGTCCTTGTTCAGCGCTTTGGTGATGCGCTCGTAGTAGTCGTTGGCGAGTTTCTTGACATCGGCCTGCGCAGACGCGCTTGTGACGGTATCGACACTCGCCCTGACCTGCCAGTCTTTCGCCTGTGTCGTATGCAGCAGAATGTAGGTGCCCGGGGTTTTGTTTTTTTCGATCCACTTGTTAACCCAGGGGCGAACCTCCGAGTTGACACCCGAATTGGTGATGAATACCGCACGGTAATCCGAAGCTTTGTACTTGTCCAGGCCGTTTTTCGAATGCAGTACCGTCTCGACTGAATAGCCGTCGCGTTTCAGAAGCATGTCCAGTTCTTCGACGAGTGCATTCTTGAATCGCGTTTTCTCGTAGGCGATAAGAATTTTGCCCTTCTGCTGCGCGCCGAGCTGAAACAGCGGTGCGGCGATGAAACACAGTAGTATAAAAAACATTAATGATGTCTTTTTCATATTAAATTCTCCAATATTTAACATTTGTATCGTTTTGCGACAGTTTTGCGGATATACTGACGCATCGGGTTTTGGTGTAAAGATAACACAGCTTCGGCAAATTGCAAGAAAAAAGCGGGGCTTTTGCGGCGCTTCGCTTTTCGCATGTGTAAGTTTTTCATAAAAATGACTTAATTCCGGTCAGGCTTTTTGCGAAATGTTTACAAAAAATGCGGGGGGATACGTATCCTTTCACTTTCTGGAAAAACAATCAAAATCCCACACTGTCCGGTCGAGCATCTGGGAGATTCTGATGTTCGATAGCGAGTTCAGCATCGACGATCTGATGTCGGGGTATTCTTTTTCGAGTTCGTCGATGAGCGCCTTCGTCCGTCTGCGCATCGGGCCCTGATCGCGCTGACACGAGCCGCAGCTGACGACGGGAATACACCACAATTTTGAAAGCTCCACAAGTTTCGTTTCGGCGACATAGCACATCGGCCTTATCACTATGTTCGCCCTGTCGTCCGATTGCAGTTTCGGCGGCATGGCGGCGATTCTTCCCTCATAAAAAATATTCATGAGCAATGTCTCGACCAGATCGTCGCGATGGTGGCCCAGGGCGATCTTGCTGTAGCCCTTGTTTTTCGCGTAGCTGTAGAGTATGCCGCGGCGAAAACGGCTGCACAGGGGGCAAAGCGATTTGCCTTCACCGCATTTCTCTTGTATGAGTGCGTACATGTCTTCATGCAATATTGTCAGATTGATTCCGCAAGCTTCGAGAAAGCTGCGGAAGGGTTCCGGAATAAATCCGGGTTGTCCCATGTTCACCATCAGCGCGTCGATCGAGAAAGGGAAGGGGGCCCGGCGGCGGATATCATCGAGCAGCAGGGCGAGTATGGCGGAGTCCTTTCCCCCCGAAACAGCGACAAGTACCCGGTCGTCTTTTTCGAGCATGTTGAAATCACAGATGGCGCGTGTTATCTGTCTTCGAATGTCTTCGGCAGGCGCCGTTCGCGTATTGACGGTGTTCACGGCTTTATCTTGTTCGCGAGGATTGTCTCGATTGCGAGATTGCAGAGAATGAAGCCGAAGATCGCGGTAATCTGCACGAGCGCGCCGTTCACCTTTTTCGGATGCACGATGCCGGGATCGGGCTTTTCGTCGAAAGTGATCTTCGCCTGCGCCGGCAGCTCGTCGCTGAACACGCAGGGGATATCAAGCGCGAGCTGTCTGCGCTTGAGCTCGCGCCGCACGATGCGCGCCAGAGGGCAGTGGCGGGTCTCGCCGATCGTCGAGGTTCGAATCAGTGAGGGGTTTCTTTTGCCGGCGGCGCCCATCGACGAAACGACCGGAGTGTACAGTGACAGGCAGTTTTCAAGAAGCATAAGCTTGTTCGCAATGGAATCGATTGCGTCGATGACGCAATCATAGCCGCCAAGATCGAAAGATGCGGCGCTCGATTGATCATAGAATTTCTGCTGAGGAATAATTTCCGCCTGCGGAATAATCCCCTGCAGGCGCCCGGCAAGTTCGCTCGCTTTTGCGTTGCCGATGTTTTGCGAGTTCGCCTGCAGCTGACGGTTGACATTTGTCGCGTTTATGACGTCCGCGTCGACCATGGTGAGCGATCCGATACCGCAGCGCACAAGGCCCTCGGCGCACCAGCTGCCGACACCTCCCACGCCGAAGATGATAATTTTCGCGCGACTGAGCTTTTCCATCGCCTCGGGTCCGTAGACCATCGCCGTGCGCTGGAAATATTCGGGAATGCTGTGAGCGCTGTTGTTCATAGTAATCAGTAGCAGCGCAGTGGCACCGCTTGTCAAAAATATTTTTGCGTGATAGAAGCTGCCTTTGCAATAAAAAAGGATGCGATCCTGAACGGACGCATCCTTTTTTTAATTCGAAATGATCAGTTGTTTCAGGGTTTGGCTTTTTCGGCGTTGTGCTCTTTCGGGCCTGTTTTTTTTGCCAGTTTCTCGTCAATCATTTCGCCCAGATAGTCGGGCAGCTGAATGCCGGCCATGCGTGCCACATCCTGTAGCGGAGGCAGGCTTTTGACCATGCCCGAAAGAAAATTAGCGGTGGAGCCGCCTTTTTCTCCCGAATCCCAAACGGTAACTTTGTCGATTTTGATGTTCTTGATCGCTTCGACCTGCAGATGCACGATTTCTTCGAGTTTTTCTATCAGAAGCAGTGTCGAAGCCGCTTTCGAATCGCCGGAACAACTCTGCAGCAGATATTCGTATCCCTTAGCCTTGGCCTGCAGCACCTGTTCGATACCTTTCGCTTCGGCCTCGTATTTCATCAGAATGGCGTCAGCCTGGCCCTTCGCTTCACGACGAATTTTTTCGGCTTCAGCTTCGGCAGCAATCTCGGTTTTCTTTTTGAGCACTTCTTCCTTTACGACCTCGACAGCATTCAGCCGCTCGACTTCGGCAAGATACTGTATTTTCTGAATCTCAACTTCGGCTTCGCGAATGGCAATTTCACTTTTCTTCTGCGCTTCAGCCTCTTTGATCGCGAGTTCCGCGTTTGTCATGGCGATGGTCGCTTTTGACTGATTCTCGCCATGAACTGCCTCGGCCTCCTGCTGTGACAGATAGATTCGCTGATCCGCCTCGGCCTTCTTTTTCCCCTTAACGGCTTCCGCCGCGTTTTCGGCTACGTGAACATCCATCTCTCTTGTTGCAAGCGACTGGCCGATGGCACCCACCTTCTCCTGCTCTGCAACATCGACACGTGCGCGGTTTATTGCTTCTGCGGCCGATTTTTTACCGATGCTCTCGATGTAGGTGGACTCGTCGGTTATGTCGGTGATATTTACGTTAATCAGGTAAAGACCGATTTTATTAAGTTCGGGCTCGACGTTTTTTCTGATCGATTCGAGAAAACTTTCTCTGTCCTGATTGATCTGTTCAATGGTAAGCGAGGCGACCGTCAGGCGCAGCTGACCGAAAATTATTTCACGCGACATCTCTTCGATGCGGTCAATCGCCAGTCCGAGAAGCCTGACCGCTGCATTGTTCATGATGGCCGGATCAGTGCTTATGCCGACGGTGAAGGTGCTGGGTACGTTGATGCGTATATTCTGCAGAGACAGCGCGTTTTGCAGGGGGATGCTGATCGTCATCGGTGTCAGCGACATGAACGAGCAGCCCTGAATCAGCGGCCAGATAAAAGCTCCCCCGCCGTGAATACATTTGGCCGATTGCCCTTTTCCGACACGGCCGTAGACGACAAGAATCTGATCCGAGGGGCAGCGCTTGTAGCGCGAAGCCCAAAAGAGTGCGAACAGTACGAGAATACCGATAAAAACTATGACGGTTGCGGCAATACCAAATCCAAGCATTAGATCCTCCGTTACACCTTGTCTACGACGAGAGTGTTTCCTTTGTAATATGTCACCATAATCTGATCACCGGTTTTAAGCTCTATGTTTCTTGAACTGACGGCTTCATATTCGACAAGTCTTCCCTGTATGACGATCTGCACTTTGCCCGTACTCCCGGGAAGGATTCTCTGATAAACGCTGCCTTCCTTTCCGATCGCGTTTCGAATATCGATGTTGCCGCTCGATTCGAGGTGCATCAACGACGCGAAGAGTTTTGCTGAAAGCCACAGGGAGGCGATGCCGAAGGCGAGTGCAAGCAGTGTTGCGATAAGGGCGCCGGTTTTCGCGAAATAATGGGAGATGAAGCCCAGCATGCCGAAGGTAATGAAAAAACCCATAAGACCCTGTGTTGTAAAAAGCCGAAGGCCTGCATCACCGCTTGCGTCGGCACTGTCCGGCGAAGCGTCCGAAGTGATGTCATCAGGGGCATCGGGAGCGTCAAAATCGCCTCCGTCTTCCGCTCCGGACAATTGAAGAAGTACTCTGGCAATTAATAGCGATACGCCGATGATCAGGCAAACCAGAAAAATCCAGTCGAGAAGGGCGAATTCGTTCATAAGTTCCTCCATGCGGGAGCCAATAGAATAGAATGGTTCTGTCTATTAGTTCAAGAACAATTTTATTGCTTGAAAGCAATCAGGAATGCGGAAAGCTCTTCAGGGGAACCCGCAGCAGACCGCGACCGTTGAAGGGATTTTTCTTGTCGCGATTTTCCGCGACAAGCTCTGTTATGTAGAGAATTTCTTCTCCTTGTTCGATTCTGATACGGCAGGACGAGGCCTGGCCGAAACCGTCGATTTTATAGCGGATAAGCGTATCGCCGGAGGGGTCATACACTTTCAGTGTGCGTCGTATGGGGTCACTCATCCAGAGCCGGCCGGCGGCATCGACGCACAAATCGTCGAAGGCCTCTTTAAACGCCGCTTTGCGGTAGATTACTGTCGTTTTGCCGCTGTCAGTGTCGACAGTCCCGGCAGTTTCCAGCGTATCGGTGAAATACAGTTTTTTCTGCGCCTTCGAGAAATACAGGCCGTTGGCAAGACCCATCTTTTCTGTGAGGGCTTCGGCTCCGGTAAAACTGCCGTCAGGATTAATCGAAAACCGCATGATGTGTCCCTTCGGGAACATAAAATTGAAATTGCCTGTCGCGAAGTATCCCCGCCCCTTGTCATCAAAAGCAAGGCCGTTTATCGAAGGATAATTTTCGCTCAGCGGCTCAAGCGAGTCAAGGTCATCTGACAGCCGCGCGATATGGCCGCCGGTCTTTGTCCACTCCTTCGAACTATGCCCCTCGCAGATTGCCGCATAGAGATTGCCGTCAGCTGAGCGGTCAATGCCCAGTGCGTATCCCCCCGCCTTGATGCGCCTGATCTCTCGCAGCTCGAGCGAGTTCGGGCCGTCAAGAAGAACAATGTCGCCTTCGAGCGTCGTCACATAGACCCTGTTCGACGAAGCGTCTATATACAAATTTTCGCAACCAGTCATGCCCTCGTAAAGTCGTGCTCCTGGCAGTGATGTAAGTGAGAGTTGGTACTCTTTCACGCTGGTGACCGATCCGGTTCTGATGAAATGCATGCATGAAGACAGTAAGAGCAGTGCTATCAATAACAGAAATGATTTTTTCACAATAAGACTCCTTGATCTGATTCGTCATGATAATGGTGTACCGCTTCGCATGTCACTTTTCAGCTTGCCGGTGTGCGAGTTTTGTCGTCTGGTTTAATCGGCCCTGCGTCAAGCCTTATATGCACGCTATCAACTTCGCGGGCTGCGGGGGGATACGGGACAATCTGATTGCTTCAAGAGGTATCGGTGGTCAATAAATTAGTCGTTGACCTCGCTTTTTATAGAGCAGCTGTTACACCAGAGTTAAATAATATGCCCTCACCGCGCTACTGCGCGCCCTCTCCCAAAGGGAGAGGGCTTTGTTTATTAATCTTTTTTGATATTTAGTGATAATTTTCTGTATAAATTCTGATTAGCTCTTTTGCATTTCTCCTTTCTGAAACGTTATACAACAGAGGAAGAATGTCATGAGAACTTCTATTAATCTTCTGTTAGCTAGTCTAGAGAAACTGATTGATGCCTGTGTTCGATGTAATACGACTCATTCTGAAATTATCAATCTGTGTCTTCGTAAGTATTATGCCGCGCATCCAGAGCTGCTTGATGTTGATCGACCCGATAGAACCGTCGAGTATCAGCCGAAGGGTATGGGCTATGTGATTTTGACTTTGGTTTTTGATGTCGATGTGTTTAATCTTTCCGTGTTTTTTCGTGCTTTTTGTCGTGTTTCTGTTTCAGCTCTTATAACAAAGGCAATAGCCGCCCATTTTGATGAAGTAGTAAGAGAACTCGAAGGTGAAGTAATAATCCCGCATAACTATGTGGCCTATCAGCTGCTTATGCGACATAACAAAGCCGGAAATATGCCCGAATGGACTATAAACTGGGAATTGGAGGAAAAACAAAGCCCAACATAAGTGAAAGCCTGTGCCATCCATACTCAACCCCATCCCGCTATAAAACGACAAACCGCTAAAATAAGGCTTGCGAATTGGCACGTTTAAAATAATATTACAAAAGACAAACAATTGATCATATATATAAGTACTGTCAGATTTGCTATGAATATTGATGAAAAATGGGATTTGTTCCTGTTTTAACGAGTGTTGATTCGTCAAACTTTCTATCACTAATGCTAAATTATATAAATGAAATTAATTTTATGATCAATTTGTCAAAATAGCTTCACATAGTTATGCAGAAGTACCAGAAGAGGAGGAAAAATGGAAAAATTAAGAAAACTGCGGTCATTATTATTGGTTCTGCTGATGATGCTGGTGATGGTAAACATATCATGCGGAGGAAGCGGGGGAGGAGACGACCCGGACAACCCTGACAATCCGGAAGACCCCGATGATCCACAGGCACCACCGATAGCTACAGAAACAATCGACGGAGATACCAGTCACCTACACTCTGCCGGGCGGCACAGTCTTCAAGTTGATGCTGACACCCGATATCGAGACAAGCAAGACTTTTCCGACAGGAACAGATGATGCCGGTTCTACAAACGTACCCGCTCGCTTTATTATGGGCGAGACCGAGGTGAGCTACGAGCTGTGGAAAGAGGTGTATGACTGGGCGACAAGTGCAGACCGTGGTGCAGCAAAATATACATTTGCGAATGCGGGAAGGCAAGGTGGAGATAGTGGTAGTGGCCCGGTAGGGACAGATCAGCATCCGGTAACCACAATAAACTGGCGTGACACGATCGTATGGTGTAACGCGTTGACTGAGTACTACAACGCAAGTAACGGCAGCGCAACAGACCTTGCGATCGTATATTGTTCTGATTCAGGTTATACAACGCCAATACGAAATTCAAGGGATGATGCTTATTCGCCAAGTGATTATAGTGCTTCTGTGAACTCTACAGCAGGCAGTTATGACAATCCCTATGTGAACTCATCAGCTAAAGGCTTTCGCCTGCCCGGCAGTATGGAATGGGAATTCGCCGGGCGCTATATCGGTACAACTGATCCATCTCAAACGAATGATGTTGAGAAGGATG
>JAEWVL010000291.1 GCA_023396665.1 Spirochaetota bacterium | reverse complement strand
GCCTGGTTGAACGAGGTGTGTATCCGCCCTTCACCGTCGGCAAGACCCGGCAGAACATCGATATAGGTGTTTTTCAGCTTTGCGAGCGTACGATAGCGGATCAGCTCTTCAACGACCGGATGCGCTTTTCGCAGCGACTCCAGAACGCTGATGTCAGTCGAGTACCCGGTTTTATTCTTTTTGACCGGAGGCAGCTTGAGCTTCTCGAATAGAAGCGTTCCCAGTTCGCGGGTTGAATTGATATTGAAAACGCTTCCGGCATAATCGTATATCTTTCGTTCGCATTCGGCGATCATCACCATGTTGTCGTACGAGAGATCGGCGAAGTGCCGGCGATCGATGAGAACACCCGCCCGCTCCATCCGCGCGATAACGGGAACGAGGGGCATCTCGATGTCATAAAAAAGTTTTTTTAAGGTTTCTTCTTTTTCGATTATCGGGCGGAAAACATTGCACAGGCGCAATGTGATATCGCTGTCTTCGGCGGCATAACGCGTTATCTGATCGAGAGGCACCTGTCGAATGTCTATCTTCGAGCGGCCGCTGCCGATCATCTCGTCATAGGTAATGGTTTTGTAAGCGAGGTATTTTTCGGCAAGATCGTCCATATTGTGCGGCATCTCGGGATCGATCAGATAGGACGCTATCATCGAATCGAAGCCCAGCGGAGCCACTTCGATTCCCAATTTTGAAAGAACAAGCATGTCGTATTTGATGTTCTGCCCCACTTTTTTAATGGAAGCATTCTCACAGACATCTTTCAGCAGAGTCACAAACTCGGTCTGAGAATACTCGGTTTGCGAATCGTTGAACAAACCGCCGCTTTGCAGGGGAAAATACCAGCCCTGCCCTTCGCGAACGGAGATCGAGACGCCGACAATCTCGGCCTCGAGAGCTTTCACCGATGTCGTTTCCGTATCGATGGAGATCAGATCGTTTTTTCGTATCTGTTCGAAAACGCTCTCGAGCATTGATCGGCTTACAACAGCTTCATAGCGCGCTTCTACCAGCGGCGCCTGCACCTTCGCCTGTTCGACCGGGCGGGGGGATGAGACTTGCGAGAATTCCTTTGCCAGAGAACGCATTTCAAGACGCTCGAAATACGCGGACAGTTTTTCATTATCGAAAACGGTGAATGCGGCTTTATCCAGAGAGAGCTCGACCGGAACATCATTTCGTATCGTCACCAGATCCCGCGAAAGAAAAGCGGCCTCTTTCGAACTCTCGATCTGCTCTCTGAGCTTTCCCTTCAATTCGTGCACATGCCCGTAAATGCCCTCAAGCGAGGAATACTCACATATCAGTTTTTGCGCACTCTTCGGTCCGACGCCTTTGACTCCGGGAACGTTGTCGGAAGAATCGCCGGTCAGCGCCATATAGTCGATTATCTGAGAAGGCGGCAATCCAATCTTTTCGAGTACGGCGGCCTCGTCGTAGATCCGGTACTCGCTGACCCCTTTTGTATTGGCGTAGATCTTCACATTTTTATTTACCAGCTGATAGGCGTCCTTATCGCCGGTGACCAGCATCACCTGCAAGTCATCGGAAGCGTATTTTTTTGAGATCGTTCCCAGAACGTCGTCAGCCTCGTATCCATCAACCATGAGGCTGACGAAACCGAAAGCCGAAACCAGCTGCTTTATCTCTTCTATCTGGCTTCGCAGATCGTCGGGCATCTTTTGCCGGTTTGCCTTGTATTCGTTATACAAGCCGAAACGAAAAGAGGGTGCGGGGGGATCAAAGGCAACCGCTACGTAGTCGGGCTTTGCCTCGCGAACAAGCTGCAGCGTCATCCGGGCAAAACCGAAGATCGCCGAAGTGTTCTGCCCTTTTGAATTGGTGAGCGGAGAAGCCGCAAAGGCGTAATAGGCGCGATAGCACAGGGCGTGTCCGTCAATCAGGTATAGTGTTTTCATTTTTCAAACATGAAGTCTTCTGAAAAAATGACAATCGTTTTTTATCCCCCCGAAGCATAATACGGCAGTACCTGAAGCACAAAACGAAAAAGCCCTGTTCTGGCGGGAAACCCGGTTGACAGAAGCATCTTTGCCGGCCGATTATGACTGCATGAAAACGGGTACAGAATCCGGAATGACTACAGCGAAAAAAAGTTCTACCTTATAAGACAGGTCGACCGGAAACGTACTCAGTGCTATGATAGAATCATGCGGATGCCTGTATTCAGACAGCACAGGCACCTGCGCAGGGGAGGATATCAATGCTTTTGACACTGAAACACAACCTTAATCTGCTTGTCGCTTTTCAATCGTTTCTGTTTTTGCTGACACTCGCACTTCCTCCTTTCAACAAACGGAGACACAACCTCTACCTGGCCATGTTTTTTCTCTTTCAAATGCTGTCTGAATCCGGCGGACTGATAAAGGATGTGACTTTATATGATCCCCTGACACAGCAGTTTTCAGGTGTCTCACCCCTGGTGTATTTTCCGGGCCTGCCCCTGAATTACCTGGTTTTTCCCTTTCTCTACCTTTATATGGTTGCGACTACCGATTCCAGCTTCAAATTAAAAGCTCGCCATCTTCTTCACACACTGCCATTTGTCGCCGTGGCGGCTTTCGTGGCCGGCGAATACCGCTCAAAGGGAATTATTGCCCTGATCATGATTGCGAAATATAACAACTCGCTGTTTATCAGGCAGGACTACTACAATTTCAGACTGCTGCACCTGGTGCAGGTTTTCATCTACCTCTCACTGTGTTTCTGGCAACTGGCAGTTCACAGGAAGCGACTCACAGCAACGTCAGGCCCGGACAACGACGTAAAATTTCAGTGGCTGCGGCTATTTATCTATAGTCTTTTCGGATGGGGTCTGCTCAACATGATCAGCCTGATCGTCTACAACCTGAATTTTGCACACTACCCCATCAGTTATATTTTCGCATATGGCACTTACCTGGCGATCATGTCGGTGGTCTTTGTACGTGCGCTTGTGCAGCGTGAATTCTTGCAGCCTGACCGCGTTCAAAAGATTTCAAAATATGAAAAGAACCGTATCGGGACAAAGCAGCTTGAGAACTATCTGAACACTATTCTGAACTATATGGACGAACAGCGGCCCTATCTCGACCCCGAGATAAGCATCAAGGATTTTTCTGATGCGACCGGCATCAGTTCACATACGATTTCGCAGGTTCTGAACACCTGTCTGCAACAGAATTTTTATGACTTTATCAACTCGTACCGTATAAAGGTTAGCCGGCAGCTGCTCTCGCAAACGGAGAAAGGAGAAAAAACCGTTACCGAAATACTCTTCGAATCGGGTTTCAACAGCAAATCCACCTTCAACTCAGCCTTCAAGAAGCACACCGGCATGACTCCCTCGGAATACAAGGAAAGGGAAACCCTTTCGTCACTGCACATGTTGCCCCCGGCATAGGCGGCGAACTTCAGCGCAAACCCGCAAATTATCACGAGCGCTCAAAAATCTTGTACGAACCGATTGGTTCGGGCGACCTTAAACAAAAATTCCCCTACACTCATCGCAGATAAACGGGCACTAATTCGCTTTTGCCCGAAACAGGCACGAAACGGCGCGTATGTATATCGCGTTATCCGTTTCAGTGCCAAAATTTTCAACAAAGGGGAGAAACAAAGATGAAAAAAATTCTATTGGGTTTTATCGTCATCGCTCTTGTGATGAGCAGCGCCTGTTCGAAAAACCCGGCAAGGGGTGACCAGGTAACACTCACCGTATGGGCCTGCGACGGCGGAAACGAACAGGACCCGCAGCAGTCCTACACCTTCGAGATGATCAAGAATTTCCAGGAGCAGAACCCGGATATCAAACTCGACTGGGTTCCCTTCGGAACGGCCGGTTCGGCGCTGAACGACAAACTGAAGGTGGCGATGGCGAACAACCAGCCTCCTGATATCTTTCAGAGCTGGGGCGGATCTTTCATGGGTGCTTTTGCCGACGGAGATAAACTGCTCGATCTGACTGCAGAGCTTTCCGATCTTCAGGTCAGTGAAGCCGCTAAAAAAGCGATGAGCTGGAACGGGAAGACCTACGGCATCGCACCCTTCTTCGGAATCGCCGGTCTCTACATAAACGAAGGCAAATTCAAGGAACTCGGCATTCCCGTACCTCAGACTATCGAAGAGCTGGAAAGCGCCGCTGACAAACTGATGGCTGCGGGAATACAACCCTTCGCGTGCGGTGCCAAAGACAAATGGCCCCTGCTTCATACATACATGTACCTGGTCAACAGGTACGGCGGCGACATCTTCGCCAAGACCGTGAAGCGCGAGGCTGCCTTTACTGAAGATCCGTATATCAAAGCAGCGAAGAAGATACAGGAATGGGCGGCGAAAGGTTACTACGGCCCGAAGGCACTGGCCGAATCGTATGCCGACGCACAGCTTCTGATGCAGACAGGAAAGGCGGGCATGCAGTTATCCGGATCATGGCTGGCAGGTCTTTACAGCGACACGTCATCAACTGATCAGACCATCGGCTACTACGCGGTACCGGTCGCCGCCGACGGTATCGGGAAAGCGACCGACCTGATGGGCATGACCGATATCGGCTACGCCGCATCGAAGAACGCCGAAAGCAAGAAAGACGCCGTCGTCCGTTTCATGAAATACGCGATGAGTGTCGACGCCCTTCAACACGAGAAAGGCCGTACCGCATCGGTTGCGGGGGTACAACCGCCGACACGAATCACCGGCATGGCGAGTGATGTGTTCGCAAAAGCTCAATCGGTTCAGGCCTGGTGGGACCAGGATCTGCCACCTTCGGTTTCCGGACCGGTCAACGACACCATCCAGACCTTCATGATGCAGGAAACAGATGTGAAGGCTGAATTGGATAAACTTGACCAGACAGTGACCGATAACATGGGCGGACTCAAGTAGAAAAGCAGACTGCAAACAGACCCGCGCCTTTTCCGGCGCGGGTTTGAAGCGGCATAATTATTTCTTCGGGACCATTCAATCTTTGTCGTTTCACGACCGGTGCTGCCGCGGATATTGATTGCCTGGTACCGGAAGGATGTATTTTTTATTATTATTTTTATGTCTGATATTATTCATTAAAAGTTATTATAAAGAGGTCCCCTCATGACCAATATCCCTGTAACCTCACACAGTAAAATCGCTTTTCCGCGGCTGGGAGATCATGTCTTCAGGGTGCTGATGATTTTTCCGGCGCTGCTGATGCTGGCCGTATTCATGTTTTATCCGATCTTTGAAACATTCCGTCTGTCGCTCACAAATTCAAGTGCCCTTGGCGCGACAGAATACATCGGAATGAATAATTACTTTCACCTTTTCAGGAACGCGGATTTTCTCGCAGGTCTGAGTCACACCGTACAATGGGCATTCTTCAGTGTCATCATACAGGTTCCGCTGTCTTTTTTCATCGCATTCGCCTGCGTCATGTTCAAGACGCCTGTGATTCGCTGGCTGAGAAGCGTCTACTACCTCGGCAACGTGATACCCGTGGCGATCGTCTGTATGATTGCGCTGTTTATTCTCGGACCGAACACCGGAGCGCTGGTGACGCTTGCAAACACGCTGGACTGGAAATGGCTGGCGAACATCGACTTTATCGGTAACGCCAAAAACGCTTTTCCGACGCTCTTCACCGTCGCGACGTGGGCATATATCGGTTTCGGTATCGTCTATCTGATGGCATGTATCGACCAGATACCGGCCGAGTTGAGCGAGGCCGCCATGATCGACGGGGCGAACAAATGGCAGCTGGCCTGGCATGTGGTTCTTCCCCAGGTTTCTTACGCGGTGAGGATTCAGGCGCTGCTTGCCGTTGTCGGAAGCATCCGCCTGTTCGAGCTTCCCTGGCTTATCACTGTCGGCGGTCCGGGAAACAGCACGACCACACTCGGCATAGAACTGTACAAGCAGGGATTCCTCAACTGGCAGTATGGAATCGGCGCGGCGATCGGAGTGATTATTTTTCTGCTCTCGCTCGGCTTTACGGTCCTGCAGTTTTCGCTTAAGACCGACAGCGAATGAATCAAAAGGAGGAACCATGGCTGATTTAATACAAATGACGAACGATTCAAAGATGAAAAAAAGCGAAGGATTTCAAAAAGAACAGCTAAGCGTCTCTATGATACTGGTGCATGTGTTCATGATTTTACTGGCGGCGCTTTTCATCGTTCCGCTGGTGCTTCCGTTTCTGTTTGCGTTTAAAACCAGACTTGAATTCGCGTATCATCCGTGGGCGTTGCCGGAGAAAATCAATTTTGACAATTTCATATGGGCATGGAATTCGGTGAAGATCGGACGGGCCATGATCAACAGTCTTATCGTCTGCTTCGGCGCGATCATCATTACCGTTCCCTTTTCGGCTATGGCCGGATACGCCTTTTCAAAATTCCGAACAAAGGTGACGGACGTCCTTTTCTATCTGGTAATGTCCGGATTTTTCATACCCGTGCAGATGGTGCTGATCCCCCTTGTGCGGATCAATACTAGCCTGAAGCTGATCAATACGCTGCCCGGAGTCATACTGCCAATTGCCGCTTTCGGCATACCGTTCTGGACCATGATATTCAGAGCTTTCTTCAACAAGATACCGAACGATTTCGTCGAAGCTGCGAAGATTGACGGCTCAGGCAACTGGCGAACCTTCACCATGATAATGCTTCCGCTTTCCAAGCCGGTGCTGTTCATGTCGGCGCTTCTGACTTTCTTCGGAACATGGAGCGACTTTCTGCTCAGCTTCATTTTCATCAACAACCCGGATCTGTTCACCGTGCAGCTGAAGGTGCAATCGCTTATGGCGACGACCGGGAACAATTATTTTCCACAGTATTCCGCCGCACTTCTGATATCGGTCGCGCCGACGGTGATACTGTATCTTATTTTTCACAAGCAAATTATGCAGGGAGCAATGCTTGGCGGCGCATTGAAAGGATGATGACCGCACAGAAGCGTCCCGATGAATCCGGTTTTGCCGCGTCACTGTGGCAGAGCAAATGAGAGCAAAACCGATGATATTCTCTACCTTTACCTCCTGTAACGCTTAATCGATGAAACCTTTTGTCGAAGACGTTACTCACTCGCCCCTTCGCCCGAAACGGCGGAGGGGCATTTTTTTAAATATCTGATAAAACGGGCACATGCCGCGGCAGGACGGTGTTAGGTCACGGGCTCAGCGGCTGCAGACGCCGCAGTTAACACACGAGCGCGACTTATAAAAGGCAGGAACGCTGAATATGTCAGCGCAAATAAGTATCGACCACTTTCGCCAGGGCGACAAGACGACCCATGTCACGAAGCCCGACTTTTCCCTTGTACAACTGCTGTGTCTCATTCGCCTCGACAACGCGCTTGTAGACCTCGTCGGGCAGCGAGGCCGCGACTATCTCCGCACTGAGAAAACCCGCTTCGTACAGTATTCGCGCAAAAACCGGATTTACCCACTGTATTCGGCACAGATCGCACAGCGCCGCCAGTTCACCCAGCTCTTTCGCAAATGTTTTCAATTCGGCGCTGAGCGCTTTCCGCTTCGGCACCTGCTCGTATATCTCAAACAGATCTTTCGTTGTTTTAATGCCCTTCGAGTACAGCGCTTCGATGAGGCGCTCGTCACAGCGCGGCGCTTCTGAAAGGGGATGCGGTTTCGGAAGCATTCCCCTGACAAAACGGGAGAGAAGAGTCAGATACACCATGTCGATTCCGCTTTTTTTTGCCAACTGTTCGGTCTGTTGATTTGTTTTAAGGGAAGCCAGCATATCCGCAAGGGTCTTAAGACCAAGATCAGAGAAAGTTCCGAATTTTTCTTCAATCCCCGTCCGAAGCGGAAGAAAGCTCGGTATCAGATCATCGTTTGCAATTCGCTCTTTAAGATAGGAAAGAGGTAGCCTGGATAAATCCATGTGATAAGGCATTAATGATCCCCCGTTTATTCAATGGTAACGAAACACGTCCGGACCAGCCCTTTCTTCGGCAGAAGAAAGCCGCACGCTTTGACCGTGTCGCTTTCATAATAAGCACAGACCGTACAGATGACAAGAAAAAATGAATACCCTGCGCTAAAGGACTATCTCTTATTTTCGTAACTTGCAGCCTGCTTGCAAATGAAAATCCAGGCGGCAGGGCTATTACAGGTATCCCCCCGCTTTAGCATGTTTGCCTTAAAATTTTGCCGGCTATGACACCATACACAAAAAAAGTAAAAAATAGTTGACGTTGGGAAAACGTTTTCCTATTATTCAATCAATGATCGATACGGGCTCACAAAAAGGTGATTTTCTACCGGGCAAGGATATATTTTGATGCACCGGTTCATATCATTGTTTGTATCTCCGTAACAGGCTTGTTCGATCATTTTGTGTAATTCAGATCTGTACTATCCGGATACCAATGCGCTTTTGTTGATCTGTCGGTTCCCTTTTCCTCGGCGAGAGCCTCTTTTACGCCAACATCGGGCACAAGAGGCTCTCCGCTCAGGAAAAAGGTGCTTATAGGCAGTGCCGGGCCAGTGTCGGCGTTGTACCGTTTGTTTTTCGTATCATGAACGGCAATGATCCGCCGCGAAACCCTTTGACTGCCCTGAAACGAACAAAATAAAGGGGAGAATACTTATGAAGAAGAACATTTTCATGATCGCTGCGCTATTGCTTGTATCGGCGCTCGTTTCATGCGGAAAGGGCGGCGCCTCGAAGCAGAGTGTCACTCTTATCCAGAACAAGCCGGAAATCGATGCGGCATTGCAGGCCTATGGGGCGGCGTGGTCGCAAAAAAGCGG
>JAEWVL010000279.1 GCA_023396665.1 Spirochaetota bacterium | reverse complement strand
CAACTCGGGAGCGATTCGCATATAGAGGTCAATGTCGAGCGCATTGTGGTGGGTTATGAAGGGTCGTGCGGCCGCCCCGCCGGCAACAGCCTGCATCATGGGAGTTTCAACTTCCATAAAACCGTTTTGTTCGAGAAAACGACGAATACCCGATACGATACGGCTGCGTATTTTAAAGTCTTCTCTCGTTTTCGGGCTTACAATCAGGTCGATGTAACGTTGACGATACTTGATTTCCGTATCGGCAAACTCGTCAAACACCTGCCCGTCCTTTTCTTTCATGACGGGAAGCTGTTGAATGCATTTTGCGAGCATCGTGATTTTGGTGACTTTAATGGAAATTTCACCCATCTTTGTGCGAAAGGTCTCGCCCTCAACGCCGATGCGGTCACCCAGATCGAATGTTTTGAATATTGAATAGGATTCTTCACCAAGAACATCACGAGCCGCATAAAGCTGAATTTGACCGCTCATATCCTCGATGTGGCCGAAAGATGCTTTTCCCATAACCCTTTTCGACTTCAACCTTCCTGCGAGAATGACGGTTTCCGGTGATTCGTCTTTAAATGATTCCAGAACTTCATTGACATGTCTGTTCGGCTTAAAGCGGTTCGGATAAGGGTTGATACCGGCAGCTCTCAGGGCTTGTATCTTTTCTATTCGCTGTGAGCGAATGTCTGAATTGTTTTCGTTCATGATATCTCCATTTCTAACAGGGCTGCGGACATAGACGGGTTTATTCCGGCAGAAATCCCGAACAGTAATTACGATTAATCAATATACGGGAATAATTATTCGCTGTTAACCTTACATTACAGAAGCAGGGAAAGATGGTGTCAATTTTTTTTCATAATTGCGTCTTACATTCGCTGTAAGACGCAATTATGAACGGTTTTCTCAGAATAAATGTGCGGAATGTTGTTACCGGAGTTTGCAGTTGAAAGACTTCATTGTTTTGAGGCTTCACCGGGACTCGGGGTTTTGTCGATGCGCCAGTTTTCGGCACAATGCGTCTCTACTGCAATGATATCCCTGGTAAAGGAACAGCTCTCGCAAATATCAGCGGAACCGGTGAGCTCCCAGTCGCAGAAGACGGTATTATTCCATGAATCGTTGTTGTCGTAACAGACAATATCAACGATATCACCCTTTGAACGGCTTCCCCTTACAAGGGCGAGTCCCCCTGAGTTTCCGGAAAGTTCGGCTTTGTATGTTGCTTTTGAGATTGCAGCGTAGTCACCGCTTCCAAGGAGAAGGTATCCCCCCGCATCAATAGAAAGATCGCTTCCGTTAAACGAAAACAGAAGCTGCCATTGCGTGCGGTCGCTTGCGCCGTTTGTGAAGCGGTACAGTGCAAAATCATTTTTCTCGGAAAGCGAATCGAGTTTCAGCGACTCTCCGGATGGATTAAACAGTTCAATGTATTCATTGCCGGCTCCGTTTGTGTTGGCGGGCTTGAATTCGCTGAATAGTATGCAATGAAAAACGTCGGTTCCGGATGTGCCCTGTTCAGGATCGCTTGTTGTACTGAAATTGTATTGCTCGTCCCTGAAAGGCGGCAGCTCATCTTTATCTTTTTTTCGAAAGCCGCTGACGCAGAGTGTTTGATACGTGGTTGCAGGTAAAAACGAAACATGCGGGACAATATCGACTTTGTTGCCCTTTATACTGAGTTCAGCGTTGGAGCCGTCGACATACGTTAAGGTGCCGACGGTGACGGTGCCGGGTTTTGTTGAGTCCAGTTCGTCAAGAAAGGTGAGCGTAATTACCGTACGACAGGAATTATCGTTGGATCCGGATTTCGGAAATATTTCCTGAATATAAGCTTCATCATCGTTATTTGACGAATTGTCTTTTCCGTCCTGAGCAGAATTTTCACAGCCGAAAAATACGTGTAAAACAATGATCAAGGTGAATAACAGGAGGGTGTTCTTTTTCATCTTCTTTCTCCATAAACAGATTAAGAGAATAAATCTCTGCCTCTATTACGTTTCAGAAGACGGAAATGTTGGCGATTTTCGGAAAAAATAAAAAAAGCACCCGAAGAGGGTGCTTTTTTTACGTTAGAAGAGCTATCTCTATCAGGCAGCTGCCTTCTTCACAACCGCTTCGAATGTTTTAAGATCCGAAACAGCGAGCTCTGCGAGCATCTTTCTGTTGATCTTTATCTGAGCCTTTGAAAGGGCGTGAATAAAGACACTGTAAGTTGTTCCGCAAAGACGTGCAGCTGCGTTTATACGTGTTATCCAGATATTGCGCATGTCACGTTTTTTCATGCGACGGTGGATAAACGAATTTTGCAGTGCTCTGCGACGTGCGTCTTTCGCTGTTCTGTACAACAGCGAACGTGCTCCTCTGAAGCCCTTTGTCGCATTAAGGACTTTTCTCACTTTGTTGCGGTGGATTGTACCGCTTTTTGCTCTTGGCATTTTATGAACCTCTTTTTAAGGAAAGAAGGAACGTCTTAGGCGTAAGGCATCATTCGCTTTATGCGAACCGCTTCTGCTTCAGACGCTACAGTAGTACCTCTTAGATTTCTCTTTCGTTGAGGAGACTTACACTCTAATTGGTGGCGGGCATATGCCATCGCTCTTTTTACCTTTCCGTTTTTTGTAAGCTTGAATCGTTTTTTTGCGCCGCTGTTTGTCTTCATCTTTGGCATAGTAGAATATCCTTTATTTCTTCTGGGACTGTGCGTTAGGCCCGAGTATCATTGTCATATTTCTGCCTTCAACCGAAGGTCGTTTTTCAACATCGGCGATATCTTTTAAAATCTCAATAATATCATTCATCTTCGAGGTGGCGAGCTCCTGATGCATGATCTCGCGTCCGCGAAACATCATGGTGAACTTGACTTTATCTCCCTCGGAAAGAAACTCCCGCGCATGCTTGACCTTGTGCTCGTAATCATGGCTGTCAATACCGGGACGAAGCTTAACCTCTTTTACGTGAATGATCTTCTGTTTCTTTTTCGCATCTTTGGCTTTTTTTATCTGTTCAAAGCGAAATTTGCTGTAGTCCATGATTTTAACAACAGAAATATCCTGACCGGAAGATACTTCAACCAGATCAAGTTCCTGTGAAGTCGCCAACTCAAGAGCGGTTGCGATATCGACTATCTGGGGCTCATTGTCCTCGGTAACGAGACGAACTTTCGCACTTTTGATTTCATCATTGATCTTGTGCTCTCTTTCGTTTTTGTGATCCCTTTCGTTTCTAAAACGATTGTGTTTGTTGACGGTAGCTATATAAAACCCCCTAGACCTACGGCAAATTACGACAAATACATCGTCAGAATCGCATTAATGGCTTTTTTTTAGCAACATTTTTTTTGATACGAAGCAATTAATTAAGAAATATGGGCATATTGAAATGTATGTTACAATAAGCCGCCGTCTTTTCAAGCTGAATATCGGAATGCTGTCATTGCTGTACTTTTCGGCTCTTGCTCGATTAATTCAGATATTACCCAAGAAAAACTCATTCGGATGCTAATTGTTCACTTTCAATTGTTGTGAAGATGCAACACTGTGTATCATTTGGATTTTGTGATTATATAGAAAAGTACAGTTAACAGGTGTGATAAACAATAGAAGACAAGAGTTTCATACCTTTGAATGGAAGGATAAATGATATTGCCACTTTATATAGAAAAGAATGAATTATAAATTCGAAGATGATAAAAGTTATAGTGGCATGCAAATTGCATGATTAAGATTATAAGAGAAGTTTGAATTGCTGATCATCAGTAGCGATCAATATGAATAAATGTGAGTTATAAAAGGGGGTACTGTTTGAACTATAAAAAGATAATTGTTGTGCTGATTATGATGGTTCTGAGTTCGTCACTTGTATCTGCTCAGGAAACTGAAAAGTCTTCAGAAAAAGCCCGCTTCATAGCGGGTCTCGGCCTGAATATTCCGAGCAGCGGGGAAATAGCGATGAATTCGGATGAGGGTGGAGTTGGTTATAATTTTTTTCTTGGCGGCGGTTTCTGGAAACTGGATTTCGTCGCTTCAATTGAAAGCGTACTGTCATATAACAAAATGACAGCTGATTCATCATTCGGAGAGGTTGGGTATAAGAAGACCTACGATGATTTCATGCTGGGTCTCTCTGTTCGCTACCGAATAATGCAGAACCATTACGTTGCACCCTATGTCGGTGTACTGGCAGGTGCGGTTGTATTTGATGTATATGACAATGTGCTGGGTGATGAGGAAGGTATCACAAAACAACGATATTGCTACGGCCCTGTTGCCGGGGTGATCTTTTTTCCAAATAACTGGGTAAACGTTTTTCTTGAAGGTAAATACAGATTTCATGACGGCTCAGTTTCAGATTACACGCTAAGTTCGAAAGGAATAAACGGGGAGTGGAACAGAAGAGAAGAGGGATCTATCAATCTCGATGGATTATATATTAGCGGAGGTGTATCATGTACTATTTTCTAAGAAGGAGCGCTTTGACAATAGCGATACTGCTTATGGCCTTTTCCATGACATCCTGCGATCAGTCGTCGGCCTTTGATACGGATTACGAAGCCTATTTGAGTTCTCCCGACGATGGAGAAAAGGTCAGCGGAGATGTGGAATTTACCTATGAGGTTTATGCGTCCAAATATATCATTGTGGCCATTTTCAGTGATTATCCTTCTGTTGATTCCGGGAATAAAGTTACCAACTGGGAAGACTGTATCGGCGGCATTCATACGAACATGCCGGGTTTTTCAAGGGGAGTGACGAGCTTAAGTCATCTTCATCCCTACTCACCGGAAGATTCTGATTTCAGTACCGAGGGTTCAGTAACATTGACCATTGGACAGAAATATTACTGGCTTGTCTGGGGTCTGGATGAGAAATTGAGAATTGTGGAATCTTCGCCGATTTATGATTTCATATATGTCGATGAGCAGCAGCCCCAGGAGTAGTCGTATCCCCCCCTTAACAGTAACAAACCGGAGCAATAAATAAATTGACACTAAGCTCCGGTTTTTGTTCTGTTCCAATATGAAAGTTCGCATTACCCTGCAAAAAGGGGCTCTGCCCCCCGCATATCAGACAGACGGATCCGCCGGAGCGGATGTGTTTGCCTGTCTTGAATCTCCAGTGGAAATTCTTCCGGGAGAAAGAGCCATTATTCCGACAGGACTGAATGTGGAATTGTCTCCCGGCTGGGAGCTGCAGGTGCGCCCCCGTAGCGGTCTGGCGCTGAAAAACGGCATTACGCTTGTTAATACGCCGGGCACGATCGACTCGGATTATCGCGGCGAACTGAAAGCTATACTAATCAACCACGGCAAAGAGCCGTTTCGGGTTGAAAATCAAATGAGGATATGCCAGATCGTCCTCGCACGGGCAGAGAGAGCCGACTTCATAGTGGTCGATTCTCTGGCGCATAGTATCCGCGGCGAGGGAGGATTCGGTCACACAGGAATATGAGACAAACACACAAAAAAAATGAGACCATCGACCAGGCGGTAAAAATCATACCCATTGGCGGCCTTGACGCCATCGGTCGCAACATGACCGCCATTGAAACGGATAAGACCATAATCGTCATCGATTGCGGCATCATGTTTCCCACCCCTGATACGCCGGGTATCGATTATATAATTCCCGATTTTTCGTATCTCGAAAAGAACAAAGATAAAGTTGCCGCCCTTTTCATCACACACGGACACGAGGATCATATAGGAGCGGTTCCATTTTTTCTGAAGACCTTCAATGTGCCGGTTTTTGCTACAAAATTGACGATCGGTTTTATTAAAAACCGCCTCGAGGAAAGGCCAAGCGGACATCCCAACCACCTTACTGAGGTTTCAACTGGCGAGTTGATATCGGTAAAAGAGTTTCAGGTCGAGTTTATTCCGGTTAACCATTCAATCGTCGACGGCTGCGCTCTCGCGATTAAGACACCGGTCGGGACGATAGTGCATAGCGGTGATTTCAAATTCGATCACACTCCCGAGGACGGGCGCAGAGCAGGGATAGACCGGCTCGCATACTACGGACAACAGGGTGTGCTTTTTCTGATGTCCGATTCGACGAACGCCGAGCGCCCC
Source organism: Spirochaetota bacterium (assembly GCA_023396665.1). Classification (GTDB taxonomy): domain Bacteria; phylum Spirochaetota; class UBA4802; order UBA4802; family JAFGJZ01; genus JAEWVL01. The sequence continues at coordinate 1,178 of JAEWVL010000279.1, read as the reverse complement.
GGGTATACAGGATCTGAAATGGTCCTTAACTCGAAACTGTTCGAGATTTTTTCCTCTGCAAAGGGAAGAATCATCGTTGCGACTTTCGCTTCTAACATCAGTCGCATACAACAGGTGCTCAACGTCGCGCAAAAGTTTAACCGAAAGGTAGTGATTTCGGGTCGTTCGATGCAAAAGAACATTGAAATTGCCCGAAGCCTGGGCTATCTGGACTACAAAGACAATCTGATTGTCGACTTGAAAGAGGCCAGAGTTATTCCCGACAAAAAGCTCGTCATCATCTGTACAGGAACACAGGGCGAACCGATGTCGGCGCTCACCCGTATCGCAAACGGCACCCACAAGCACTTTACCGGAGTAACCGGAGACAGGATTATCATCACCGCATCGGTTATTCCCGGAAATGAGCGCACGATCAATACTGTCATCAATCAGTTGATGAAGCAGAACGCCCAGGTCTTTTATGAACAGGATGAGGATATTCACGTATCAGGACACGGCTCGCAGGAAGAGCTTAAACTGATGATGGCGCTGATTCGACCGAAGTTTTTCATGCCGGTGCACGGTGAATTCAAACACCTCAAAGCGCATACCCGTCTTGCAATCGATATGGACATTAAGGAATCGAATATTGTTCTCGCCGAAAACGGTGATGTGATAAAACTGAGCAGAAAGGCGATTTCGAAAGAGAGTCATTTTGCGATTAAGAGTGTTTTTGTGGAGGGCGGCATTACCGGAGACATCACCGGAGACCTGATAAAGGATCGCCAAACGATGTCTACTGACGGTATAGTGCTTATTTCAGTGATTCTTCAGGAGAAACAGCTGGTTTGTGACCCCGAAATTATCATTAAAGGCATCGCTCAGGACGAGAAAAGCAAGTTGTGTGATGAGTTGGTCGGTCAGGTTTTGTACCGGCTCGATCAGATGCTGCATGCCAGACCTTCGAAAAACGAGATAGTTGCGGCTTTGCGCAAGTCGCTGAAAAATACAATAGCTCATCAAACCTCGTCTAATCCGCTTGTTGAGATAATTGTTCAGGAAATATAAACTGATGATAGTTGTAAAGGTTTGCTTGTCATAAGGAAGGGACTTCCCTTCCTTTTTGCGGTCTTCGCCTGAAAGCACCCCGAAAAGCATCTTACAAAGGAAAACCCATGAATCCATTACTTATACCC
>JAEWVL010000246.1 GCA_023396665.1 Spirochaetota bacterium | reverse complement strand
AAACTCGGTTGAGGCAGCATCCTTTCCCCTGACAATCGGACGCACATGCGGCTGCGAGATATTGACTATACGATCTTCCACTGAATTCGTTCGTGCAAGAAACATCTTGTGCTGTTGCCGATACAGTTCATTTATTACCAGAAGTTTCTTATACTGGCTATCCTTCAGTACGCTCAAGCTCACATGTTTCTTAAGGTTCTCTATATGTTTCAGATCCCTCTTGATGTATTGCAACTGCTTTTTCAGCGCTTTTCTTATGGTTTTTTCGCTTTTTCTTCGAAGCTTGGTCGCATTCAGAAAATTCTTGCGAGCCCGGATTCGATACGTCCTGGGTTTCTTCATGGAGTCGCCATTGCTTTCGTACAACGCGTCTATTATCTTTTCTAGATTCTCTCTGGCTTCATTCAACAACTTTAAGTCGGTCGGATACGTTATGTCTGCCGGCGCTACACTTGCGTCTGTCATCAGTATTCCGCTGTTCGGTATCTCTTGCGATTCTGCTGATGATCCTTCTCCCGCACTTGCACCCGGTTCGTTTTTATCTTTGTCGTTATCTTGCGCTTTTTTGTCGACCTTCAATTTTCGATTCACTATCAGATCATTCACATGCCCAAGTACTTCCGCACTGAGCCGCTTCCTGAAATGCACCATCATTGATGCATCAAACGGCTCTTCGTCCCGATACTCATCCAATCCTATAAAATACTGCAAATACGGATTTTCACGTATCTGTTCAACTGTTTCCTCGTCTGTTATCGACAGACGCTCTTTTATTATCAGTGCGCCCAATGCCATTCGCAACGGTTTTGCCGGCGCTCCGTTATCCTTGCTGAACAGTTCGCAATATATCTGCTCTATCTCTTCCCAAGGTATTTGTTTCGCATATCGCACCCATCGGTTGTCCGATCTCAATCTGCCACCAAACGGTAACGTGAACTCTTCAAATTGCAACTGTTCCCGGTTTCTTTTTCGATACATGGCTGTTTTCCAAGTGCAAGGGTTTTTGACGTTTTCCGTCATTTCTCTTGCACTTGTATGAGCTATTTCGTATTTTTTCCATTAATTTTTACAGTATTTTGATTTTTTCAGGAAGCCCTATTTAGTAAATTGAACCTACACATCCTTTACTACTTTTGCGGGAACACCCATCACAACCTTTCCTGCTGGAACATCTTTTGTCACAACAGCGCCGGCTCCGACGATGCTGTTGGTGCCAATCTTTATATTCGGCAGCAAATTCGCACCGGCACCGATTAAAACGCCATCCTCGATAACAGGCCCTTTAATGAATGAGTCATCATAACCCATCTTGCCGATATTATTATCGTTAGTCGTCACAACAAGTGCACTGATAAAAACTTCATCGCCGACAAGCATATTACCCGTTATATGCGTATTGTCCATTATCTTTGTTTTATTGCCGATTTTTGTATTGTAATTAATGCTAACATTTCGTGATATAATGCACTCGTCACCGACAGAGCACCCCTCCCGAATGGATGCTCCGTCACCGATCAGTGTACCGGAACCGATTGTAACATCGGTATAGATCACTACATGAGGAGAAATTACCGCACCTTCTCCAATTATCACTTTTTTGTAATCTGGAGATATTTGTCTGGCGATGGCTCGGGCACCCTTCGGAATTCTACCGATTACAGCTCCTTCCATAATATCAACACCGTCGCCGATTTCTACACCGGGATAAATGACAACAAAGTCTCTAATAATCACATTTTTGCCGATTTTGACGCCATCATGAATTACCGCGCTTGCGGCTATTGTATTTCCCATAAAAATTTTCTCCTTCACATGTACATCCCGCCATTAATACCAATGACTTGTCCGGTTATGTAGGAAGCTGTATCACTTGAAAGGAAATACACGGTCTCTGCAATTTCCTCTGTTCTACACAGTCTTGATTCGGGAATCTTTTCGAGAATTGAATTTAATATCTTTTCAGGTACCGATGAAAGCATGTCAGTTTGAACAAAACCAGGAGCAACGGCATTAACCGTCACACCTTTACCCGCTACTTCAAGGGCTAATGATTTTGTTAAACCGATAATTCCCGCTTTCGAAGCTGCATAGTTCGACTGACCAAAGGCTCCTTTTTGGGCGATAACTGAAGACATATTGACTATTCTTCCCCAGCCCTTCTCGGCCATATTCGGCAGAAACTCGTGGATGAAATTGAACAGCGAAATCAGATTGATATCAATCACTTCATACCAGTCGGAATAATCCATTTTAAGAAAAGTCTTGTCTCTCAAAATGCCCGCATTGTTCACGAGTATATCTACCCCGCCCCCGGCAAGCACTTCCTGCGCTATTTCATGAATCCACTCACGATCACGAATTTCACACTGATACGCTTTAATATTTTTAAATTGAGCGCATACTTCATCGGCGGCCGCTTTGTTCTTATTGTAAGTAAAAAGGACATCGTAATTCTCAGCGGCGAATTTCTCTACAACCGCACGTCCTATCCCCCTGTCACCACCGCTTACAAAAACCGTTTTCCGCATAGGGACACCTATTTCGCCCATTTCATAAGTATGGCGCCATACGAAAGCCCGCCTCCAAAACCAACGAAAACGACATTGTTTCCTTTTGCAAAACGGCCCAGCCTGTCAGCTTCAGCCAAAGCGATCGGTATCGAAGCACCGGAAGTGTTACCGTATTTTTCAAGATTGGTATAGGTTCTTTCCATCGGCAAGCCCAGGGACTCCATACTCTTGGAGATAATATTTATATTCGCCTGATGCGAGATCAGCATATCAATATCCTGAGTCTTTATACCGGCTTTATCTGCTACGGTCTTAACCGCCTTCGGCATAGCCATTGTAGCGAAATCCCAGACCTGTTTGCCCTGCATTTCAAAACGATGAAATTTCTTTGCAATCGTCTCTTCACTCGCCGGATAGCGTGATCCGCCGCCGAGAAACTTGATGACGCTCGCTCCCCTCCCGTCGTTCATCAGAAAGTGCGACTGTATACCTAATCCGTTTTCGACTTCGCCAAGCACGACAGCCCCCGCGCCGTCGCCGAAGAACACACATGTTGACCTGTCTGTCCAATCAAGTATTCGCGAATAGGTCTCGGCACCGATTACAAGTACTTTCCTGTAATTGTCGCTAGCCTTCATCATCGAATAGGCAACCGACAAAGCATAAACAAAACCGGCACAAACAGCCGAAACATCAAAAGCCGCCGCATTTATCGCCCCGATTTTTCCCTGAACAATTGAGGCTGTTGATGGCTGGATCATATCAGGAGTCGAAGTCGCCAGTACTATCAGATCAATATCCTCGCAATGCACTTTTGCCGAACGCATCGCGTCCTGTGCGGCAAAAATTGCGAGATCAGAGGTTGCCTCCTGCGGATCAGCTATACGGCGGGCCCGCACACCGGTCTTTTCGGCTATCCACTCGTCCGTTGTATCGACTATTTTTGCGAGTTCTTTGTTTGTCATCACTTTCGAAGGCACATAAAAACCGGTACCGATAATACCAATTGACTCCATGTTCTCCCCTTTCACAACGGAATGTTTCCGTGTTTTTTCGTTAATTTATACGCGATTTCCTTCTTGCTGTTATAATATACACACAAACTGTTGTAAATCATTTTCCTGGTATCTGCAGGCTGAATGATTGCGTCGATATATCCGTCACGGGCTGAATACTCGGGACGCATAAAGGTATTTCTGTATTCTTCGATTTTTTCTGATCTCAGATTATCCTGATCAGGATTGTCTTTCAGCAATTTACCGTACAGTATGTCAACAGCACCCTCTGCTCCCATCACGGCTATCTCCGCCGATGGCCAGGCATAGACGAAATCCGCACCAATGTGCTTGCTGTTCATGGCGATATAGGCTCCGCCATATGACTTTCTGATAATGATATTGATTTTTGGTACTGTCGCTTCGGAGAACGCAAACAGCACCTTGGCGCCATGCCTGATTATGCCTTTTTCTTCCTGATCGAGCCCCGGCATATAACCGGGAACATCGGTAAAAGATACAATTGGTATATTAAATGCATCGCAATAGCGAACAAAACGCGCCGCTTTATCGCTCGCATCGCAATCGAGAACGCCGCCAAGATGATTCGGCTGATTCGCGACAATGCCGACGGTGTTTTCAGCTATTCTGGCAAATCCGATTATTACATTCAAAGCGTACTCTTTTTGAATTTCAAAAAACGAGCCTTTGTCCATGACACTTTCAATTACCGTTCTTATATCATAGCTCTTTTTTGAAGAATCAGGAACGATGGTATCAAGTTTATGTTCTAGGCCGTTTTTTACAAGTTTGTGATTTATCGAAAATGAATTTTTTTCTGAAAAATGATGGGGAATATAGCCAAGTAACTTCTTCACCTGAGCAAGACAATCCATTTCGTCAGACGCTCGAAAATGAGCAACCCCGCTCTTTTGTGCGTGCAGCAGCGAACCCCCAAGCTGTTCGCTGGTAACATCCTGAAACAGCACCTGCTTAATCACTTTCGGCCCGGTAACGAACATATTGCTAATCTTATCGACGACAAAAACAAAATCGGTCAGTGCGGGAGAATAAACGGCACCTCCCGCACAGGGACCCGCTATTACCGAAATCTGCGGTATATAGCCGGAGGCGATCGTGTTGTAATAGAAAATCTTGCCGTATCCGGCAAGCGAGTTTATACCCTCCTGAATTCTCGCTCCGCCCGAGTCATTGATACCGATTACCGGACAACGAATATCGATAGCCCGCTTTATCAGATCTACAATCTTCTGCCCGTGTTTCTTGCCCAACGAGCCGCCAATAATGTTAAAATCCTGACTGTAAACCGCAACAGGTCGGGAATTGATCATGCCAAGTCCGGTTATGACACCATCGTACGGAGCATCCTTCTTGTCCATTCCAAAGTCGGTGCAGGAATGGCGAACGTGGTGACCGAGCTCGATGAAGGTATCTTTGTCTAAAAGAAGAGTTATTCTTTCAATTGCGGAAATTTTGTTTTTTTGCACTGCATAACCTTTAATGATTGATTTTACTTATCCAATGATCCACATTATAAGCCTGTTATATGAATCACTTACCATTACTATCGATTAATCATAACATTATGTATTTTTTATGAATCTATTTCTTCTTATGAGTAAACTGATAGTTACTTATAGCTGTCATTCGGTTTAACTTTGTTATATCTTCTCTTAATTTTTCGATTTTATGATACAAACGCATAATATAAAAAAACAAAACAAAAACACTCAGATACATAAACAGATCTACACCGCGACCGATGCCGGCAATACTGGCAAATCGTGAAAGTATTTCAGGGAATATCAAAAGCAGTGATACAAGTGTATCCAAAGCGGCCAAAACAAACAGGTCAAACAAACTGATGGTATGACGTTTTATATTCCGGGCAACTCTGGAAAATACACCGATTTGAATTATGACAAACATCACTATTTTGAAAACCATAAAGAATATTCCTTAATCAAAAAAAATGGAAAGCAGCTTGTGAAGAATAGTATACTTGCCAACACGTAAAAAATTAGAAGTCTTTTGCCCTTTGCTCAGAGAATACTCGGTGTAATCGATAGTTACCGGCATTTCAATGTATCGCAGACGGTTGCGCTTGATCAGATAGGGTATTTCTGAAGCATGTACAAAATTATCAACCGTCGGCATTACCTGACGGGCAACTTCAACCTTAAACAGCCGCAACCCGTTGTGAGCGTCGCTAAGTTTTAAGCCGTACAAAAAGCGCAGAAACAGAGTCGCACCTAAAAGCATGATTTTTCTGGACACGGGCATCTTTTCTGACTTTTTTGATAAAAATCTCGAACCGAGAACAATATCAACATCACTCGCTTTGATTTCTTTCAACATAGCCTCAACATCTTCGAGTCGGTGCTGCCCATCGGCATCAAAAGTTACGATATACCTGCAATCGGGCTGTCTTACGCAGTATTCGATACCGGTCGCTATCGCAGCCCCCTGACCGCGATTTATCGGATGATTTAATGCGACTATAGGTATTTTTTTTAGTATATCAGCGGTATTATCCCTGCTTCCGTCGTTTACGATAACGATTTGTTTGTAACCCTGCTTCAGAAGATTCTGCGCCACCTCGCCGATAACAGCAGCTTCATTATATGCCGGTATGACAAAGTAGAGGGAATTGTCCTTTTTCATGCTTTATAACTGCCTTTACTATAAAATAACCCGATTACAACGGACTGCCTACTGCAAAAAAATTGCGTCGCAATCAGCTCAAACTATTCCAGAGTTCCGCCAAGCCCGATTGTATGTCAGTAAATTCTCTAATGAAGCCGGCATTGACGATGTCGGCGCTGTTGCCCACCGAGCGTACGATATCGCCCGCTCGTCTTTCACAGAAAGTTACCTCTGCCTTTTTACCGCTGATCTGTTCGAAAGCGCGAACCACATCATTAAGACTTGTTTCTTTACCCGTACAAATATTGTAAACACAAGCGGTGCTCGCATCATTGTTCAATGAAGCAAGTACTATTTTGACGAGGTCTTTCACAAAAACAAAGTCACGTGTCTGCTCGCCGTCACCAAATATTTTCAGCCGAGGCTTTTCGCTTTTAAAGCGATCGGCGAAGATCGAGACCACCCCCGAATAGGGGGAAGACGGATTCTGCCTGGGACCGTAAATGTTGAAAAAACGGAAAGCTGTCGCCGGCACATTAAACAGTTTCGACGAGTTGACGAC
>JAEWVL010000241.1 GCA_023396665.1 Spirochaetota bacterium | reverse complement strand
ATTTGTGGACAGCAGTCGGTAAGTGCGGGCGTTTCACGCCTGCCTCACGGTTCGGCTGGGTGGGATTGAGTCGGTAGAATTATTATTCAAGGTTAAATTTTAATAGAGTGGGATTGAACCGGATTTGATCTTCAGTGAAATATTTTGATGGGGTTGATTGATTATAATTAATTCAACCTGTCTTTCATTGTCTCTTCAAGATTGCGTTTTATATGCATGAATGCCGCAACTTCAATATTATCACCAATTCGGTATACAATTCGATAAGAGTCATAGACGATTTCACGGATATTTTCGTTATGTAATTCAGGTACCATTCTGCCGATCATAGGAAAGTTATCAATTGATCGAAGCTGCTGGACAAGTGAGCGGACAACTTTTTTTGCATAATACTGAGAATCTCTGGCAATATAATCGAAAATCTGATGAAGGTCGGCTCGTGCAAGTTTCGCAATGATTACCACGTTTCGATTTCCTTCTCAAGTTTTTCAAGGGTAACGGTATTGCCGTTATCCATGTCTTCAAGTCCACGTTTTATCTTATCGATGACATAAAGCCGGTACATGATATCTTCGGTAGTCGCTGTGTCCGGAAGAGATGATATCGCGTTAATAGCATCCTGTTTAATGGTATGTTGCATTGCGTTACCTCGCAAGAAAATCAAAATTATATCATTGATGGAGAGCTTTGTAAAAGCGACTGAAAATCGTTTTAAATTATAACAGGATTCAATATTTTGAACGCCTGATATCCTGCCAGCGTACAGATGCAGATCCTGATTCCGCTTTTGCTTTCTCACATGCGGCAATATCCTCAAGATCTTCTATATATTCAATCAGCTTGTCATAGTCTTTATTTGCTATCATGAATTACACCGCCACTGATTAGTTGTATTGATAATACAAGATACACAACCGATTAAAATCAACACACATCAAATAAGCAAAAATCAGGCTATCGTCAAGCACTAAAACGATATGTGATAAAGCGCGAAACAAATGGATACTCGTACAGAACATGCAAGGTTACGAGAAGAACTTCGGCGAGATGAAGAAGAAATAAGTGATGACGCGGATGTTAATTGTAAAATTGTATTGAATTCTCAAGTGATTAATCCGAAACCCGTGGCACGAAGAGCCACTCCACTTCCCGCAACTCACGCTGCTCGCGACTTGCGCGACGCGTGAGTTTTGCGGGACAGCCCCCGCGGCGAGCGGCGCCCTTTCTTCCGTCCGTAAGCCACGATGGCGCAGGTGAGTCGGAAGCACAAGTGCGACGCGTAGCGCCGCAACAGAATAGTCTGCGTGAGCGCCGTTAGGCGCTAGCAGTAATAAACGAGTAGACAGGATGTGCGACAAACCGACTCACGCTTCTTTGGGCAAGCAAAGAACTCGGCAAAAATACTTCGATTATAATAAAACACTGATCCACCGCGGAGCGGGAAAAGAAGATTATAATAAAATAGCGAAAAGAAAAAGACCAAGCCGCGAAGCGAGAAGAGATAATCACAAGCTTTTCGACTTAACGTTTCACACCTCGGACGGGAGTGATTGATTCGGTAGGACTTATTCTTCTCTACTGAAAGCTGTGTCGAAATCCTTACGACCGTGAATGATTGCATTTATCTGAATAGTATCATTTACAAGTTCGTAGACACTTCGGTATGAATAAACAAAAACATCGCGGAGGCTTTCATCCTGCAATTCGGGAACCATTCGTCCTTTTTCCGGAAAGGGTATAAGAGATTCGGCCTTTTAAATTATGGTCACCTCTGAAAATCAGCATTTTCATTTAATAACAAATGAAAAATGCTGATTTTCCATGCTTTGTGACCACAAGGGAACATCAAACGTTAATTTTAGAGGTTCCCTTATATCGTCGATGTTTGCATTCCCGGGAAGATTTGCAATTGCAATAAAAAGAGTTGACAAATAACTAAACACCAGTATAGTATTCTAAAATACGGGGGGATACGACTGATAAAACAGCTCACCCTGGGCTAATCTTTGCCTGTCATAGCATGCTGAAGCCCCGCGTAAAAGCAGTGCTATGATTACACATTCGTTTTCGGTGAAAAAACACGGGGGCCGGGCAGTCCTCATCGCTGCCGCAATCATCGAATGACGCTAGTTCCGACAATCGCACAACAAACCCAAAAGTGAGGATCAAATATGAATAATGAACAGCCCCATAAAAATCTCTATGTGTATATACTCGATACGCTTGCAGACTGGGAGATAGCCTACATCTGCGCAGAAGTCAGCAGCAAACGTTTCTTATCAAAGGACAAAAACGTGCAACTGACCCGCGTGGGCAATACGATGCGGGCAATTACCACGATGGGCGGGCATACAATCACACCCGATACTTCTCTTGACCGGGTCGTATTTCAAAAAGGCGACGTGCTGCTATTGCCCGGAGCCGACACCTGGGTGCACGAAGACAATCAGTCGGTGCTGAATCTTGTCGAGGGCTTAATCGATCGGGGGGTATGCGTCGCCGCAATCTGCGGAGCGACTGTCGCTCTCGCCGGCCGGGGCCTGCTCGACAATCGAAAACACACGAGTAACGATGCGCAGTACCTGCAATATGCCTGTCCGGCATACAAGGGCATTGACTGTTACCAAAACGAGGCTGCGGTTGTTGACGCAAATCTTGTCACCGCCTCGGGTCTTGCTCCCCTCGAATTTTCCCGCGAGGTTCTGAAAAAACTCGATGTCATGAAAGAAGAAACCCTCGAAGCCTGGTATCAATTGTACACAACCCGCGATGCGCAGAGTTTCTTCGCGCTGAACGAATCATTACAATGACAATTTTCTGTTTATCGGAAAACCCTTAGACTGCTTCTGCGATTTGCGCTTCGGTCAAACCGATGCGCCCGCTATTTTACCCGCATGCCGGTGCCCAGCGCGCTGATCAGAAGCCTGACGCTGTCTGGCATGTGGCCGCTGTCGCACAGCGAGATAACTATTATGCTGCCGCTGTCGACATCGAAAAAGAACTGCGTGCCAAGAATGCCCATGTGGCCGATCATCTCGGGGTACGAGGCGAGCAGTGGAAAAAATTCGCCCATTTTCAATCGCATCATGCCCCGCCCGTAATGCATGCCCCGTCCGAATACATTCAAATCTTCGGACATCCACTCGAGGCTCTTTCGCGAGATGAGGCGGCCGTCGAGAATGGCGCGGCCGAAAAGCATCAGGTCTTTAGTGGTAGTCGCAAAACCGCCTCCGGCGTGATCGGCGCTCATCGAGCGCGCGCGGCTGAGATCATGACCGTTCAGCCAGCTTGGCGGCAGTTCCATGGCGGGTTTGTTGACGGGTTGCGAGCGCCAGGGCATGTAGCTGTCGTTCATTCCGAGGGGTATCAGAATCTCATCGGCCACGGCCTGTTCGAAAGGCCTGCCGTAGAGCGCTTCTATCGCGAGCCCAAGCAGAATATAGCCGCTGTCGCTGTAATGGTAGCGTTCGCCGGGCTTTGCCACCGCGTGCTGGTGCAGACGGCTGTGCTCAAGCAGCAACGCCGGTGTCCATTCGCGATCGGGCTCGTCTATCATCAGTTTGCTCACCTTTTTGGTGCCGTCAAAGGTATCACCGTCGAAATAGTCGGCGATACCCGAGCTGTGTGCGAGCAGCTGTTCGACACTCACCTCATTCGCGTAATCTTTGCCTTCAAAAACAAAAAGGCCCGCTAGCGTCTGTTCGGGCACAAGCTCGCATATTCTGCTTTCGGCGCGTATCGCCCCCGATTCGATTTTGCGTACGATCATGACCGAGGTAAAGAGCTTTCCGACGCTTGCGGTGTGAAAAAGCCGGTGGCTTGCGCCGAATTCGCTGTCTATGCCTTTTTCGGGCATATATACCGCCATCGTGGTGCCCGCAAGGCGCGGAGATTTTCGGACAAGCCGCTCGACATTGCGCCGCATAAGCTCGATGGCTTTTTGTTTATCGATCTGCCTTGATGCCTGTAAAAATGAGAAGGCCGGCAGCGCAAGCAGAATGCTCAGCACAAGTGCCGAAATTAACAAGGGGCGATTTTTTGTTGTCATGGTATCTCCTGCAATAACATTATTACTAATAGTAATATTGTAAAAGAGCCGATATTCGTCAACATATAATCGATCAGTATCCCCCCGTAAGAGGAAAAAAGAGCAGGTTTTTGCAATAATGCGCGAAAAAGGCTGTGCAGGGGCTGTACAAAGAGGCAACATGAGACAAATGTAAGCATTCGGATATGGTATGGATTTTTGTATTCTCGGTGTGCTGCTGCACGCACCACAGACGCTCTACGATATGAAACTGACTTTTGAAAGCAGCCTGAGCCTGTTTTACAGCGCCAGTCTCGGCAGCATTCAGACGACCCTGGCCAAACTGCTGCAAAACGGCCTGATCGAAATCGCCTCGCAGCAGACGCAGGGGCGCCGAAAACGCGTCTACCGGGTCAGCGCTGCGGGGCGCGAGCGTTTTTTCGCAATGATGCACGAGCCGCTGCCGCTCTCACGGCTCGAAGAGACGGCGCTTGCGAGATACTTTTTTCTGGGGCTGGTCGAGTCGCGACAGGAGCGCATCGCCATTCTCACGCTGATCGTCAAAACTGCCGAGGCCGTACTAGCCGAACTCGAGAACAACTTTGCCGATTATAATTCACGCGAGATGGATGCGGAGTATCGCAGACAGGCGCAATACCGTCTGGCGACACTCGACTACGGCATCATGGCGCACAGAAACGGTATTGACTGGTTCAGGGACGTACTGCGTAAGGAGATTGAGTCGTAATTATCGCTTTCACCTCACTCACAATCGATGCAGGCCTCGTCGCTGTCCTCCGCACGGGCGTACTCATAGTCAAAGGGCTTTGTGCATATCTCGTCCTGAACGCTTGCGTTTTCGCGAACATTAAAATTATCGTTGTTATGGGTGTATGTATCTTTAATCATGGCTTTTCCTCCGTTTTAATAAGTTAGAACATTATAACATAGTTATGTTACGCTAATTATCTAAAACAACATGCAGTTTCGACAAATCAGTTAAAAGACGCGGGGGGATACCGGACAGCATCACTCCTCGCGCAATTTCCCCGTCTTAAGCGATCCCGCACACATGGCGCAAAAACATGCGTGTGACGGACCCGAAGTTTCTGCACAAGGCCCTGCCGCTTTGCCATGGTAAAAAAATAAAAAAAATGCAGAAATCACCGGCAAAAGCCCCGGCTCAAACGTAATACATGCGAAAGCGTTCCTGCGGCCCGTGCCGCCGCTTTCAAATTTGATGGATTTGTTGGTATCTATGAGTTTTGAAGACTTAGGTTCAGATAAACAAGTTCTTCATAAGTGCTTCTCGTTATGTAAAATGTACAATCACTTGGGTAATGCATGATTAAAAATCGCAAAACCAGTGGCATCAAAAAAAATGCAAAAATGTGTATTTATTAATTTGACATATCAATAAAACTAAGTAGCGAAAGATATGGTATGAAAAACAAGAATAACAATTATTTACTGATACTTATTTGCTCGCTTCAGTTTCTCTCGCTTCTATTGTTAGGCAAATGTCTCCGTGATCTATCTGCTATTGATCAACGTTCCGAAAATCGTTTTCAATTGATACAGATGGAACTTATATCGATCAAGGCTGAACGCAATACAATTCAAGAGAGCATGGAGGGAGGCAAATCGGATAGTGATGGGAAAAAAGATAAAAGGACATCATTGAAAAAAACTGATGTTGTGCAGGAATATATCTACCATTATGAGCGTTAGAATCACATTACTCATTATTATCCTGCTTGTTCAAGTGAACATTCTGTGTGCGTCACAAAAGGTTGTCTTTAGTGGCATCGATAAGAGAGGGGATGTCTCCGAATCGCTTCGCAGAGGAACCGAACTTGTTCTTGCCGATGCCCTGCAAAAACAGGGACTCGTTGTTTATGGTACCGACGATATTCAGTTGATAACCGCATCCGAAGTTTACCGTGCTGATATCACGGGTGAAGCCAATCTCGCTTATTGGTGCAAGAGAGTCGACGCCGATAGAGGGCTTTTTTCTGTCATCAGCAAGGACGGTAAAGATTACGAATTGACACTCTATGTTGTCGATCCTCAGACACAAAAGGTAGTGTACGCCGCGCGAGCCGACTTTGAGGGTGTTGCCGCAGATGAAGCGGCTCTCAGGGTAGCGGATCGTGTCGCAAGTTATTTGAGAGAGAATGTGATCGAGTTTAACGGTCCCACGAAAGAGGGCTTCTATGTGCGCTCGCTCGTTCCGGGTCTTGCGCAGAGCTATTACGGCCATCATGTGAAGGGCAGGGTCTTTCAGCTCGTATTCGGTCTGGGGCTTGTCGCGACAGGCGTTTCGTACGGCAACTACGCCTACCGCCGCGAAATTTACGACAATTACAACGGCGGGCCCGAGTATCCGGGCGATACGGCCTATATTGACAAGATGGATCGAAAGCGCGGCGACATGCGAAACGCCTTCACCGTCTATCAGCTGTGTGCGGTGGGTACCGGGGTTTTCTGGCTCTATAATTTCATCGACGCCTACAGCTTCTCGTTTTGGCCGGCAGCACGGCCGCCGAAACAGCCCTGGAATTCCGCCTACACCGATTCGCCGTCGCTTTCGTTTTCGCCCCTGCTCTTCGAAATCGACAGTGAAATGGTACCGGGCCTTGTGCTCAATTATCGTTTTTAGTGCCATTGCTTAATTTGAATACAATGGAGTGATTATGAAAAAATTATATTCTCTTTTTCTGCTGTGCATGCTTCTGTTCGCCTGTGATTCGCCTAACCAGAACAACCCTTCTGATCCCGACGCCGTGTCCTACCTGCTCGATGCGCCTCTCGATTTTTGCGCGAGCGACGGCAGTTACGGCGGCTATGTCGAACTGACATGGCAGCCGGTCGAAGGCGCCGCCTCATATCAGATTTTCCGCCGCAAAAACTCAGACTGGAAAAAAATCGGCAGCAGCGCCACCGCACTGTACCGCGATTCTGAGGTCGAAAATAACACCGGCTACGAGTACTGTGTAACGGCGGTTTTCAACGACGGGCGCAATACACAGTTCAGTGCCGCCGACTCGGGCTATTGCCGCATGCAGCCGCCCCTGCTTCATTGCAGCCGCGGTGCATCCGGCACTGCGATTACGCTGAGCTGGCAGTCAAACAGCGGCGCAGACACCTTTGTTATATCGCGTGCGGCAAGTGAGAACGGCACGTACAGCGAAATAGCGACGGTCAAGGCGGCATCGTATAGCGACACAAGCTGCGCCAGGGGGCTTCGCTGCTGGTACCGCGTAAAGGCGAAGAAAAGCGATGTGCTCGAATGCATGTCAGAAGCGGTCTGGGGCTGCACAAAATTTGAGCCTGTAGGTTCTGTTAGCGCCTCTAAGGGCGAAGGGAACGCGAAAATAACGCTTCGCTACGATGCGGTTGTTAACGCGACCCGCTACAGGGTGTACTTCTATAATGAAGGCGTACTTTATTACTGCGGAGAAAGCGCCACTCAAAGTTTCGAGTTCGACAGCGTCCTGCTTACGCAGGGCATGTTTTACGACTTTCGCGTGACGGCGCTTACCGCCGATGACGAAAGCGAGAGTGAACTATCGGCTGCGGCTTTCGGCATGTCTCTGCATCAAAGCGAAGTGGCTATCGGCGGTACCACGTTTTCGATGCGCTTTAACCGCATCACCGCCGCGAACAAATCGTTCATGATGGGCGACGACTCTTACGCCTATAACGCGCACAAGGTTACGCTGACGCGCGATTTTCATCTCGCGCTTACCGAGATGACGGTGTTGCAGGTGAAAGAGCTTCTGACATATGCGCATTCCAAACCCGTTTTTTACGGTTTTTCGAGTGAATTTATCTCGCAAATAAACGGCAGCGACGACCCGCTTCCCGCAGGCGGCTGCTCGTGGTACGACGCCGTGTTGCTCTGCAATCTGTTAACGCAGCTCACGCTCGGCAGCTCCTGTTGCTGCTATCGCTACGAAGACAATACGGTGGTAGACACTTTTCCCGCCGCAACGGAGCGGCCTATAAAGTTCAGCGATAATCTGGGCTACAGGCTGCCGAGCGAAGCCGAGTGGGAGTACGCGTGCCGCGCTTACAGCACAACGCAGTTTTTCTGGGGCGACGACAACAGCGCGGCGGCGCTCTATGCGAGATATAACAGCGCCACGCCCTGTGCGGCAGGGCAGTACCTGCCGAACGACTTCGGCCTCTACGACATGTGCGGCAATGTCGAAGAGTGGTGCCACGACACCCATACACAGCCCTACCTGGCATCGGACGTGACGAACCCGCGCTACTTCGATGTCGGGGGCACCCTCTACCACTGCATTCGCGGCGGGACCCATCTTGCAAATACCCTTGCGCTGTCGTCATTTACCCGTTCGAACAAGAGCAGGCTCGAAAAGAATCCACCGCGAAGCGGTCTTCGCATGGCGAGAACGGTTAATTAAAAAGTTTACGAAACAATCACAAGCGCTTCAGGCAGGGGGGGGA
>JAEWVL010000236.1 GCA_023396665.1 Spirochaetota bacterium | reverse complement strand
CTTTAGAGGAAATATCAAAAAAAAAGCCTTTTTGTCGACAACATGAGCAGTATCTGAACAATAATTGCTTAATGTTATCCATTTGTTGGAGAACTTGTCTGACAAAAGGGATTTCGTATAGAAGTATTTAACTTGACATTCATTTCGCCTTGCTTTACAATGCAGCGGTATGTTTTTTTTGCATCGTTCTGCCATTTTGAAGGAGTTTTATCTATGGAAATAAATCAGAGAGAAAAAAGCGATATTATCATCTTGGACATCACGGGTGAAATTGATCTGTATAATGCTCCGGAAATAAAGGATATTATCAATACATTGATTGAAAAGCAGAAATATAATGTGATTATTAACCTTGAAAAAGTTACTTATATCGATTCATCAGGTATTGGCGCTCTGATTTCCAGTCTATCAAATCTAAAGAAATATCAGGGCGGCCTAAAAATAATAAATGTATTTGCCTCGGTTCGCAAAGTTTTCGAGTTGACGAAGTTAACGTCTTTCTTTGAGATTTTTGATTCAGAGGAAGAGGCAGTCTCTTCATTCTAGTTCTTTATGCAAAATTCCTTTTAGTGTAAGAGATTGACGGTAGTGCGAAATTACCGCCTATGCGGTTGCAGATTATTTCAGGAGAAATATATGAATAAGTTAAGGTTTGTCTTAATTTCTGTATTGGCCGCTGTTCTTTTTTTGGTCGCTTGTGCAGAGCCCATACCTGTTAAGGAGATGGCTCGTGCGAAAGACACGATTTCGATGGCTAAACGATTTAAAGCCGATGTCTACGCAGCTGACAAATACCGTGCCGCACAGCAGAAGCTTCTTGATTCTCATTCTGCGATAAAAGACGGTAAGCTTGATGATGCAAAAGAAGACGCGAATGCGGCTTATACTTTAGCAAAAGAGGCCTACACCGTTTCCGCACCCCGTGTCATAAATGAGCAGATTACGGCGGCAACGCAAAGTCTAGAAGCCGCGCGTGAAGCAAACGCCCAGGAATTCGCTTCAACAGAGTATTCCACAGCGGAAAGAAAACTGGCTCAGGCTCGTACTTCATTAGGTGCTGGAGATCTGGTTTCCGCAATGGACTATGCCGTTGGTGCAGATGACAGTGCCAAGACAGCACGTTCGGTTGCCCTTGGTAAAAAACAGATCGTTTTCGATGCCATTACTGAGGTTCGTCAGACACTTGCCATGGCTCAGCAGTATAATGCCGAGCGGGTCGCGCCGACAGAGTTTAATACCGGTAAAACAAAATTAAATGAGTCAGTAGAGGCATACGAAGTTGAAAAGCTGAAGGTAAGCTATGATGCTGTGCGTGAGGCTAAGACAAACGCCGATGCCGCTCTGGCAAAAGTGATAAATCAGGCAGCCCGGGAAAATCTGGCGAGAGCTGATGCAGAAGTGGCTCGTGCGGCATCTTCTGCCGGTGCTGAGATTGCGGTCGACGAATTGAATGCAGCTCGGGAAATGGCAGCACGTGCCCGTACGCAATACAATGAAGGTTCATATCAGGAGTCCCTTAATTCATCAAACGAAGCGATTCGTCTTGCCGGTCTTGTTGTCCAGGCTGGTGCCGATGCGCAGTCTTCATTAGCAGGTAACGGTGGTCCTGAGCCACAGGTTGTTGGTGTAGAAGAAGGAAATGCTGATTATGTGATATATCGTGTTCGTTATTTCCGAAATGGTCCGAAGGATTGTTTGCGTTTCATTGCACGTCGATACTATGGCGATGAAATGAAATGGCCGATTATCTATCGTGCTAATCAGGATCTGATAAGAAATCCGGATCTCATCTACCCTGAGTGGCGTCTTAAGATTCCACGGCTTGAGCGTCTGAATGAGCAGCAAACTGCTGAAGAGCCTGCTTCATCAGACGAAGCTTCATTGCCGGCTACTGAAGAGCCGCAGGAAGCCGTATTGACTGATGATTCGGTTGTCGATGAGTCATATAATGCAAATGGCGATTACGACATGCCGGAAGGTCAAACTGGTGAAGGCACTCCGGAAGGGCAGCCGGTCGAAATTACCCCTGAAGAAGAGTGATAGTTTTGTAAGTAAAAGTAATTTGTAGCACTAGTAATCGAACAATATGTGAAATCATGAGAGCTGCCCGGAAGGGCGGCTCTTTTTTTTATTGACGAAGAAAATGTCTTTATCCCATTTTACTTGTTTGAATATGATGTGTTACACATATTATTCTTTTTTTTCATTTGTAACAAAAAAGATACTGTAGTTACCATGTTGAGTAATATCGCACAAATGCGGCGATATGTATCTTTTTCTTTTTAATTTCGAAAAATATATGATGAGGCTAACGATTCATCATTTTGCATGAGAATACTGATTCTCAAGACGATATTGCATGATATTATTCTTAGCTGATTTTGGGGGATCAAATGGATTATGTTGAAATAGAGCGGATTACCGAGAAGGTAAAAAGCGAGAATGTTCTCATCGGGAAATTACTCTCTGAAATGAAGAAGGTCATTTACGGGCAGGATCACCTTATCGAACGTCTTGTTATGGCTTTTCTTTGCAATGGTCATATCCTTCTCGAAGGATTACCCGGACTGGCCAAAACTCTCACGATCAAATGTTTTGCGCGCTTACTAGGTACAAGTTACAATAGAATACAGTTTACCCCTGATCTTTTACCCGCTGACCTTATCGGAACTCAGATATACAATCCGAAAGATATGCAGTTTTTTACAAAAAAAGGCCCGCTGTTTACCAATTTCCTTCTCGCTGATGAGATAAACAGGGCTCCTGCAAAAGTACAGTCCGCCTTGCTTCAGGCCATGGAAGAACGACAGGTGTCAATCGGAGATACGACATATGATTTATCTTCTCCCTTTATGGTACTTGCGACGGAGAACCCGATTGAACAGGAAGGAACTTACCCGCTGCCGGAAGCCCAGCTTGATCGCTTTTTCATGAAATGCATTGTGGCGTACCCTGACAAGGAGAGTGAGATCAAAATTATCACTAATCTCGAATCGTTAACGTCAGAAATGATCACATCAGAGGTAAGTACCGATGATTTATTAAAATTACGATCAACTGTTTCCGGCATATATGTTGATGAAAAGATTGTACGTTATATCGTTGATATCGTGGATCAAACTCGGCATTCATCAGACAAACAACTTTCTTCTTATATTGAGTATGGTGCTAGTCCCAGAGCTTCGATCGCTTTGATGAATGCTGCCAGGTGTAATGCCTTTATGCGGGGGCGAGGTTTTGTAACTCCCGAGGATGTCAAAGAGGTTGGCCTTGATGTCCTTCGCCATCGGATAATTCTTTCTTATGAAGCTGAGGCGAATAATGTTGATGTTGCCCAGGTCTGCAAAATGGTTTTTGATTCTGTTGAGGTTCCTTGATGGAAGTTCGAACCGAAACACCACTATTGCGTAAAATCAAATTGAATGTTTCACGGGCGCTCAATTCCGATTATACAGGACAGTATCGCTCAGCTTTTCGCGGAAATGGTCTTCTTTTTGATTCAGTCAGAGAATACCAATACGGAGACGAGATTAAGTCAATCGACTGGAAAGTATCCGCTCGAATGAATCATCTATATATCAAAGAGTATACAGAAGAACGTGAATTGAATGTTGTAATAGCTTTGGATGTTTCATCATCTATGAATTTCGGTACGGGGAAAACGAAGAGTGAAGTAATGCTTGAGCTGGCAGCTTTGTTTATAGCATTGGCTCAGTATAATAATGACAGAGTATCCATACTCCTTTTTACTGATACTGTTGAATGGTTTTTCACTCCGCAAAAGGGACGCAAGTTCATGCTGAAAGTATTAAATGACATCATTTCTTATAAACCCAAAAGTAAGAAAACAGATATTTCTATTGCCCTTGATTTTATTAAGAAAGTAATAAAGCGAAGAAGTGTAGTGCTGCTTATTTCTGATTTTCTTTCAGGTGATTACATAGAAAAACTTAAGCCGCTCCGTCGTCGTCATGATTTTATTCCGGTTGCCATTAGTGATCCTGCTGAGAAAAGTTTACGTTTTTTCGGACTCACTTCTTTTTATGACCTTGAAAGCGGTGAAAATTTTTTTTCATCCATTCCCGCAAAAAAAAATGATGCAATTCCCGGTTTTGACGTAATGCGAATATCTACAGGTGTATCGGTAGAAGAATCTGTATTATCATTTTTCAAGCTTCGAAACAAGAAACGTAGTCATGCATAGAATATTATTTATCATTATTTTTCTTTGTTCTTCTATATTGACAGCGCAACAAATTGATCCCGCTGTCGTGGTAAGTTGTGATATTCAGAAAACGACAGTCGGGCTTCCTGTTTCCTATCATGTAACAGTAACAAACACGTCAGATCTGTTTCTGATTCTCCCGGAAGACAGGTTGTATGTTGAAATTAATGGGAAACAATTGCCCCGCTATATAATCACTGACAAGGCCATACAAAAAGAAGAACTTGAGGGTATGTACAAGTGGGATATGTCTTGTACCCTTGTCTTTTTACAGCCTGGAATATGGAGATTACCGGAGCTTCTTATTCATAATTCGGATTCTTCTGTGATCAATTACGATTCACCGTTCATTGAAATAGAATCGGTTAACCGGGAGGCAAAACAGGAAGATATTGAACGGCCGCTTGAAC
>JAEWVL010000175.1 GCA_023396665.1 Spirochaetota bacterium | reverse complement strand
CCGACGAGAAACAGCTGCGGCTTTTCGCCGCTGCGGTGATTGAACGCTTTACTGCTGTCGATTATCTCATTAACAACGCCTGTCTTTCGAAAGGTGGAATTCTTAGCGGCTGTTCATACGAAAATTTCAATTACGTATTACGGGTGGGAGCGGCTGCGCCATATCTGCTGACACAGCTTTTTTCCGCTCATTTCAATAGCGATGCTGCAATCGTTAACATATCATCGACACGCAGTTTCATGTCACAGGCTGATACCGAAAGCTATAGCGCAGCGAAAGGGGCGATTGCCGCACTCACCCACTCGCTTGCCGCAAGTCTCGCGGGACGGGTTCGTGTCAACAGTGTCAGCCCCGGATGGATAGACACCGCTGAAACCGGATTTCCTGTTGACGAACACAGACACTCTGCGGCAGACAGACAGCAGCACACGGTTCAACGTGTAGGTCGGCCGCTTGATATCGCAAAAGCGGTACTTTTTCTCTGCGACAGCGACAACGGATTCATCAACGGGGAGAACATCACTGTCGACGGCGGTATGAGCCGGCTCATGGTGTATCATAACGACTGCGGCTGGACCTATGATCCTTCAAGTAAAAACTGATCATCACCACGAGCCTCTACAGAAAAAAAATATTCGGGAATCAAGTTGCAGATATCTGTTAATCGGAATTCATTTATTATAAAATAGTTTACAAGAAAGTATCGGGCCTTTATTCTATGCCTTGTTCAATTACCTATTAAAAAGACATTTGCGTCTACCTTACGAATATTAACAAAACAAATCCCGGGAGACTGCCATGAAACGACTGTTAGTAACGCTCTTTCTCGTCAGCATGTTTTTTGCATGTGACGATCTGTGGAGTAACGGAGAGCTTGATATCGAATTTACAAACGCCACCAACGGCAATATTCTGATGCTTTATCCCTGTGACGCGAAACAGGACGACAAATGGCCGCTTTTCTCTCAGTGTACAAAAACAATGAGCGCCGGAGAGACAAAAGAAATATCGATACTATATTTTGACCGCCGCATAGAATTTTGTTTCGTATACAATGAGAACGGCCAGTATCTTGTGGAAAAAAGAAGCGTGGCCACTTCAAATGCGGAGGAGGGATACGAAATTGGCTACTGAAAACAACAAGGGTTCTAATGACAAATTGCGAAAACACGGGACAATTTTTCTCTGTGTTCTTTTTTACGTACTGCTTCTGAGTTCATGTATCGAGAACAATGATTTGACGGTATTCAACAAATCTGACAGAGACATCGTTGTGGACTACTACGTCGAAAAGGAAATCTGGCTCGACATGTTCTCGAGTGACGACGGAGACGACATCGAGGGCAGAGACGAAGACGAAGAGGGAGCGCATCGCATCACTCTGGTTCCCGGAGAGTTTGAATTCATTTCGGCAGGCGACGATCATTCGGTTTACGTGATGGCCGCAGGCATAATATTCAAATTTGACTCATCATCCGATATTGAAATCACCGATGAACTGATCAACGAAAGGGCTCTCGAATTTTACAGAACTTCAGAAATGTGATACCGTAACGGGGGGGCATATCCCCCGCATTTACGGCAAGTGCGTTCAGGGATATGGTATCGCGAAAGTTCTGCTCACCTTTGCGACGTAGGGTGTTCCTATTATACGCGAACCGATCACGAGACTCACAAAGACATCGGCGTTAACCGTTATGTTTTTCGGCAGAGCCGATACCGCACGGACGGCTTTTGCCAGGGGTATGCGGACACGGATTTTTTCGACGGCCGAAGCACCTTTCGCAATCCGTACAGTACGCCGGTGTTCAAAACTTCCGGCACCTTTTTTATCGAGAGAAAAAGTACCGGCGATGCGATCCAGTATAACTTCGCCGTCTGTCGTGTTCGTGATTCTCAGAAAAACGTCACACTCGATCGCCCGTATCGCGAAACCCTTTCGCTGCAAACCGACGAAGGCTATCCGATCCAGTTCGTATCTGCACTTTTCAAGCCGCTCTCGTGCGGCAAGATTTTTATCCGCGGTCGAACATGCGCTGAAATTCGCCGCGAACAAAACCAGAAACAGCGCAATCACTCCCCTTTTCAGTATACCCGTCATCATGGTTCCTCTTTATATACAGTAAATAATCACTATTGCCAACGTGCGCTCGCTCAGGCCCTTGCCCCGCATTTGCAGCCGGCAACAGCGTCACAGGCGAACAATCGTTTAACGCTCTCCTTTATCAGAAAACAGCTAAAGAATAAAATCGGTGTTCAGAAAGGCAGAATGACGCTCACGCACGATGTTTCCGACCAGTGCGCTGTTCATATCGTTTTTACGCGCGGCAACAAGCGCCCGTATCGAAAAAACTCGCAGGGCATCCGACACCGAGAGCGTACCGTCGGCAGAATCCTTGCGACCAGTAAAAGGAAACACGTCCGGCCCGCGCTGACACTGACTGTTGATATTGACGCGGCTCACCTGGTTCGCCAACACATCGATCAGACGGGCAACCTTCTGCGGATCGGTGCCGAAGACGCTCGCCTGCTGACCAAAGGAAGACTCGGCGATGTAATCGAGCACCTCCGCCTCATCATCGAAAGGCACAATCGGCACGAGAGGACCAAACTGCTCCTCGTTATACAGCTTCATTCCGGGTGCGACGGGGTACAGTACCGCAGGCGAAAAGAGGGTTCCGTGTATCGTTCCGCCCTTGTTCATAATTTTTGCACCCTTCTCAAGCGCATCATCGAGAAGCGATTTGAGCCAATCGGTCTTGCCCGCTTCGGGTAGCGGCGTAATGGAAACTCCCTCCTGCCAGGGCATGCCCGCTTTGAGTGCGTCAACCGACTTGCAGAATTCTTTCAAAAAGGAGTCGACGATCGAGCGGTGCACGAAAATAATTTTGAGTGCTGTGCATCGCTGCCCGTTGAATGAAAGCGAACCGGTAAGACACTCTTTTACAGTCGTTGCGATATCGGCGTCGGCAAGAACAATCGCCGGATTCTTCGCGTTCAGACCGAGCACCGTCTTGAGACGGTTCGGTCGAGGATGCTGCTTCTCGATCGTACTCGCGGTCGCCGCCGAACCGATAAAAGCGAGCACATCTATCTTACCGCTTTTCATCAGCGGTTCCACGAGAACACTGCCGGCTCCGTATAGCGTGTTCACCACCCCTTTGGGGAAAGAATCCCGAAAAGCCTCAAGAAGCGGACGATTGAGCAGTACGCCGTGTTTTGCCGGCTTATACAAAACGGTATTACCCATTATAAGTGCGGGGATAAGCGTTGTGAAGGTTTCATTCAGCGGATAATTGAAGGGCCCCATACATAACACCACGCCGTAGGGTGAGCGCCGCACCTGTGCGATTATTCCCTCAACAATCTGAAAGCGGGAACAGACACGATCAAGCTCCTTGAGCGACTCAATGGTATCATCGATATATTGCAGTGTTCTGTCAAACTCCTTGCACGAATCGCCGTAGGTCTTTCCGATCTCCCACATCAGAAGGCGCACGACCTCTTCGCGCTTGTCTTTCATCGCAAGAGCGAAGCGCTGAACGCAGCGTATGCGTTCCTCAACACGCATCGTCGGCCACTCACCGCGTCCGAGATCCCAAGCGGCCAGGGCGGCGTCGAGCGCCTCCATGGCCTCGGGCACGCCCAATTTAGGCGTCGAACCGATAACAAAGGGCTTTATTTCGTCACCTTCCCGCACACACACGGGCGAGACAATGGGCTGAGTTTCGCCCTTCCATATCCGTATTTCACCGTTAACCAGATATTCACGCTGGTCGATGCGCGATTGCATGAATTCGGCGGGTATCTCGTTTATCGCGGGGAAAAGAACGCTGTTTTTCATCACAATCTCCTCAAGAGTTTTCCGG
>JAEWVL010000131.1 GCA_023396665.1 Spirochaetota bacterium | reverse complement strand
GGGTCATCGTGTTTCCGATGGGGCCGGCCAATAAACAGCAGATTATTCATCTTCAGAATTCTCCCGATAAAGATGCCGAGTCGCGTTTTAAAACATGCTTTCTTGATTTGGGTGACTTTCCTCATATCAAGGGTTTGTACGGGTATAATGTCCCTGATCTCGGTGGAGAACCTGTGCCTTTTGATGAAGACGATGAAGAGCAGGGAGGCGGGGATCAGGAAGACGATTAGTTTTTTTCTTGACAAACTTAACTTTTGTTAAGTATGTGTTAGCTCTTGGCGGCTTTTTTGTCCTGGTCGCTAATCAGGGGGTATGTCATGGAGAAGATGACTGATCGGCAGAAGCTTATTTTTACTTTCATACGCGAATCAATTGAGAAGACCGGATTTCCTCCAACCATACGTGAGATAGGTACCAATTTCGGAATAACGGTTAAGGGCGCCTATGACCATCTAAAGGCGATCGAAAAAAAAGGTTATCTGACCTGCACACAGAATAAATCCCGGGCTATAGTTATCAATGATCTCGAAGATCCGGGCATCCCTGATGAAACCCGCATACCCATTTACGGTTCAATCGCCGCCGGGGCTCCAATTCTGGCCAGTGATAATATTGAAGATTATCTTTCCGTTCCGTCCCATTCCTTCGGTTCTGGAGAATATTTTGCGCTTCGGGTTAAGGGTGATTCCATGATTGATGAGGGGATTCTCGACGGAGATATCGCTGTCATAAGAAAACAGGACACCGCTAAAAACGGCGAGATAGTCGCTGCGCTCATCGATGACGAGGCTACTCTCAAGAGATTCAAACGCGAAGGGAACCTTGTCAAACTTATCCCCGCTAACAGCAGTTACAGGGAGATTGTTCCCGATAATTGCGCGATTCTGGGGCGTCTCGCCGGAATTTTCAGGGTATATAAAAACTGATATCTGTCGTTTAAATTTACGTTTTGATTAATACTTGACATTCCCCCTTTCTTCTTCGTATCATATGTGTAGCCTGTATTGACGTTTTCTTTCTGCTCGGCAATCAGTCGTTTTATAGTTTTCCGGCAGTCTGGCGATTCGGTGCGGCGTAGGCGAATTAATCGTTAAATTTTCTGCCGTTGTGTGCCGATATGTACAGTGATTACATGTATCTGTTCGCCGGCAAGGTTTGCGGTTGCAGAGTGGAACACGGAATGCCTTTCGCGCTGGCGAAAGACTTGTTGTTGCTCATGGATAATGAAAATAAAAGGAGTTCCGGAATGAAAAGGGAGGTTAAAAGACTGTTCCTTACTGTCCTGCTTGGAGTGGCTCTTATCCTGGTTGGGGAGTTCAATGTAACAGTTTTTGCACAGGATCAGCCCGGTCAGCCGGCCGGAAACCAGGCGGCTGCCACCAATAGCAATGCGAACAACAGACAGCGCCAGACCGGCCTTGTCGTTGACTGGATGAATGATTTTGAGGATGCCGAGGATTGGCGGGCTGTTGCCACATGTCCTCTTGAAGACACCAAAATCAGAAAAATTCCGGGAAGGCCGAATAAGCTGAATGATAACAACGAATATGAAGACATACAGATGGAAACGACCGACGAAAACGGAGTACAGCATAAGACTGACTTTGTTCTCGGTGTAAAAACCTATTTCTGGGATCGCGGATTTGACAGGGTAGAAGTGTTTCCTCCGAACGAATATATCGTGCGCGGTAAGGCAAAAGAAGTTAAAGTGTGGGTGCTCGGCCGCAAGATGCGTCATACGCTGTATGTCAAGCTTCGCGATTACAGGGGAACCATTCACAAACTGAAAGTCGGTCGTCTTGATTTCTGGGGATGGCAGGAGATGAGCGTTGTTGTTCCCGGTTGGCTGCCGCAGTCAGCGAGCTATGCGATGCTTGACAAGAATCTTCATTTTGTCTCTTTCTTTGTAGAGAGCGACCAGTATGAAGTGCCCGGTACTTTTTATTTTTATCTCGATAATTTCAGAATTATCACCGACCTTTCTGAGTTCACCGGTGATCCGAACATTAAAGACAACTGGTAAGATCGGCGCGAAAGCGCCCTTCTGTTGATATTTTTTATCCGTTCATACGCCGGTTTATTCCGGCGGGGCGGGTTTTTGCGGAGGACTTAATAATGAATAAGATGACGAGAAAAGGATCATTGCTTTTGATCCTTGTAGTGGCAATAATCGGGGGAGCGGTAAGCGCTTATTCCCAACTGATATCAAATGTTCCCCCGGATCTTTCAGCTGACCAGTTGCAGGCACTGGTTATAGAAGATTTCGAATCCTCAGCGGCTTGGTCAGTGCTGTCTGATCCCAAGAAATTCAATGCCGGTCAGCAGGGGCGGCAGAATGCGGACAAAAAAGATCCGGTTCTCTATCTTGAAACGAAAATTGTCGACGGATCTCCTTCGGATCTGAAGGTTGAGGAATGGTCACAAACCGATAAAGGCAAGGAGAAGACAAAGGTTCTTGGCGTTAATTTTGAGTTCAGATATTCGGGTCATAATTCAGTGCATCTGATTCCGCCGAAACCTATCAAACTTCCGGGACGTGCCCGTGCGCTTTCCATTTGGGTACACGGCAGGGGCAATGATTATGATCTCGAAGTCTGGGTAAAGGACTATACGGGGGCAACTCATATACTTAAGTTCGGCTCGATGAATTATGTCGGCTGGAAACCTTTGAAGGTTGAAATACCCTTGTTTATTCCGCAATCGCTGGAATCGTATCCGCAGACCAAGCAGATTACGATTGAGCGCTTTGTCATACGCGCCGATCCGAGAGAGCGGGTCAGAAACACCTTCTTCTTTTTTGATCAGTTGAAGGTTCTTACAGAGACCTACGAGGTCAACTTTGACGGACAAAAACTCGAAGAGTCTTTCCAGAGCTTTCAGGATGAACGTCGGGTTGAAGAAAGTAACGGTGACAGACCGGCGGCACCGGCAAACGGTGGTGGCGGACAATAAGGCAGATATATATTTAACATTTTTAATGGAAAAAATATCCGCCGCAACAAACGGCGGATTTTTTTTTCGGGAAGTTATCCCCCCTTTCTTCTGCCGGTAAAACGGGCATCTGCTGTTTCAGTGTTGCCTGTTTTGTGTTTATTACGGAGCAGGAGGGTTATAGACTGAGACCCCAAAGTTTATTTTTGCATTGTTTCGATTGGATCACAGTCTGTAAGCGGGGACCGGTGAGAAATTGTGGTGCGGGATTGTATGGTTTGAAACCGGCAATCTGAGTTAAATATCGGGAGGTAGTTATGAGTGCAACAGAACATATTGATAAACTTGATGCGCTGTTCAAAGAAGAGATGTGGGGGCGCCTGGTTCCCTCCGGTGTGGGAATATCCCGCTTTAAAATACTGGATGAGTTTATCACAACGGTTGTGAATGAAAAAAATTATCAGGAAATTCACTCGTATTCAAAAGAACATTTGCAAAAACAGGATTCGCTTTCGGCGTCCTATATTTCTGGTGTTATCGCTTTTCATTTTTCGATTACCGAAGAGCGTAAATTGCTGCTTGAATTGCTGAAAATTTTCAGTCAGCTCGGCAAATGGGCGGTAGTCGAGCATATAGCGGAAAAAATTCTTGAGTACGGGGAAAATCTCGCAGCACTGAAGGCTCTTTCAGAAAGTCTTGAGAAGCTGAAGCGACGCAAGGAAGCCATTCCCGTATGGGAAGAGTTGCTGAAGATAAACAGATATGAAGCTGAAATTGCGCGCAAGTTATCGAATGCCCTTGCAGAAGAGGACCAGGAGAAAAGTGCGTACTATCTAAAGCTCGCGCTTGAGGGCTATATCAAAAAGGGTGCATTTGAAAGCGTTGGCGATATCATGCAGGCATTGCTGGATCGCATCTGGTCTGACCGGTCGTATATCGAACGCATTGAAAGGATGCTTTCCGATGCCAAACAGAAAGAGCTGGTATATAAACTGCTTCATGCAGTTTATGATAAGGTTCGTGATGCGGATGCTGACTATTCGCTTGAGTTGCTGAAAAAGCTGGCTGTAACACGGCCATCTGATTCAGAATTACGCAAACGACTGGTAAAGGCCTTGCTGGAGCAGTATGCGGAGCATTCACAGGCAAAACGTTTCATTGAGCTTTCGAAACTGGCGAACACGATGCAAAATCCGGCAAGTGCTATCGCTTTTTTTGAGAAAAACATCGTTTTGGACACCGGAAATTATGTGCATCATCGCTCCTGGGGGCTTGGAAAGATTAGTGCCATAGATGGTGATGATATTTTCATAGACTTTGCAGAAAAGCAAGATCATAAGATGAGTGTGAATATGGCATTGCAGTCTTTGACGCCGCTCAGTGCCGATCACCTGTTTGTTTTGCAGCATAACGATTTTGAGGGAATGAAAAAACTTTTCAGTGAAAACTATATCAGTTTTTTCAAGATTCATATTCGCTCCTACGGTGGGGAAATTCAGGTCAACGATCTGAAACGCGATCTTATTCCATCGTATATCGATGCCGCCGGATGGACAAAATGGTGGAACCGTGTTCGTGTACAGCTGAAGAAAGATCCGGAAATCGGATTTTCACAGACAAAAAAAGACCACATCTTTCTCAGGGACAAACCGGTTACCCTTTCTGAAGAGTTGCTCTACCGGTTTACCCGTGCTGAGGGATTCAGCGCGAAACTTAACCTTGCCGAAGAGCTGGCGAATAATGTATCACCGTCGGAGGCGGGTGACAGTGCAAAGGAGATGGCCGATTACTTCAGAAAGACAGCAGAGACAAATCCCGGAACGAAGCTCGTTCTTTCATACTTTGTTCTGGAGAGTTTTATACAGAAGCGGCTTGTCGACATCAATCTCGGAGACATTCGTAAAAATGTTGAAGACTACATACGCGAGTGCAGAGAGCTGCCGATTCTTTCGATGAAGATATCCTCCTATGACAATAAAAAAGAACTGGTGAACCTGATACGGGAATTGCGAAGCGACTGGGTTTCTATTTTCTGTGACATTCTTTTCGAGCGCCCGGTCCGTATTCATCGCTATATTTTCAGTCTGCTTGTGATGGAGAAAAATTATCAGCAGATAAACAGTTTTATCGAGCGTATTACGCTTGCAGCAAAAGACCGGCCGGAAGTCTTTCTGTGGACGGCAAAGAGCCTGCTTCTCAAGACCTGGGAATACAGCTGGCTTGAATATTCAGAAGAGAGTATCGTTTTGACTTTGTTTCGAACTGCTGCTGTGCTTGTACGCTCTGATGTTTCAGGCAGAGCCAAGGGCTCTTACCTGGAGTTTTTGACAGAAAATGATTTCGCATTTATCCGTTCATTGATAGAAGTTCAGAGCCTTGAAATAATCGGACGCGTTTACGATATCTGTCATAGCTCTGAACTTCTTGGTGACGTGAGTGTTGAAAAAATACGTCAGGTGATTGTAGCTCGATTTCCTGATTTCCAACCTGTCTCATCGGCAAAGAGCGACGAAGGGATAAGTTCTGAAACAATATTGGTGACGAAGAAAGGTCTTGCGTCAAGACAGGAAGAGCTTTCACGTGTAATCAATATCGAACTTGTACAGTTGACAAAGGATTTAACGGCATCGGCTGATATTACCGGCGATCTCAGAGAAAACTTTGATTATACGGCGCTTCTTGAGAAGCAGTCTGTACTGAAACAGACTGCCTCACGTCTGGACAGTGAGCTTAAGCAGGTACAGTTGATTGATTTTGATCGGGTTGATGCGTCAGTTGTTTCAATTGGAACCGAAGTATCTATGAAAACCGCCGCCGGACGTGAAGTGAAGTTCGCTGTGCTCGGCCCCTGGGATGCTGATTTTGAGAAGGGTATTCTCTCTTATCGCTCGGATATTGCGCGTAAACTTCTGGGCAAAAAGAAGGGCGATGAATTGGATTTGCGTATTGATGTACAGGAAGAGAAATTCACGATCACTTCAATTGTTGTGTATCAGGAATAATTGCAGTAAAGAACTTGACTGTCTTATAAAAAAGGAGTATCTATCAGGATGCTCCTTTTTTGTTATGCATTCCGGGATCGCATAGTAACGCCTGGTAGACGTATCATTATTATGGTTGATAGCAGTTTCTTTATCAACATTAAACTGTCCGAAAAAAACATTTGACTATTATATTTGTTACGCGTTCGATTAACGGGTGCGATGATCCAATTTCGCAAAGATATCATTTTGCAATGTTTTTTTGAAACGTTATCCGGGCCAAAACCATCGGGGGTTTCGGTGGTTATTTTTTTGCAATATCGAAGTCGGGTTTACCGATTGAGGAATAATGTTCAGTGACCATTTTGGCATATCATTGGAATTCGAGCCTGCCTCGCTGCCGCTGAGGATTCTGGCATATGTTTTTGACAGGATATTGCTGCTGGCGTTTTGGCTTCTCGCTGTTACCGGGCTCTATTATCTTGTGCAGATCAATGCTTTCGAAAAATTATCCTTCTTATTCGTTCCTTTCGCCATAATAGAGAATGCCGGGGTATTTGGGCAGGTTATTTATACGTTTTTCTTTCTCCTTCTCATAATCATGCTGTATTGTCTTTTCTTTCTACCGATTACATTGTTCGAATATTTATTTTCCGGCAGAAGTCCGGGGAAATTGGTGTTCGGATTACGCATTGAAAGTGAAAACGGAGAATTGCCCACATTTATGCAAATTATTATTAGAGCCCTGCTGCGCGATATCGAATCGCTAACCGGACTTGTCTTTATAGCCGCAACGGAATATCGTCAGACTTTCTACGATACACTCGCCGGAACTGTTGTTGTGCAATACCGCCAGAAAAATAGTGCATCGTTATGCGAATCCGGTGCGCCTATAAGCGGTAAAATTGTTCTGCCGGTGAATTGTCGTCACCGTATGATAATCTGGCAGCGGAAATATCTGATACGAATGACTCATGCACCCAATAATGCCCATGTCAGGGCCTATCTTTCCCGCATTTCCGTTGAAGATTTAATGCGTGATGTTCCGGAAATGGAATCATTGTTGTCAGAGTCGGGATCTGTCTGGAAACTCTTTCAGAATGTTGGCCGGGAAAAACAGGACGAACATTTTTTATGTACTTTGTGCAAAGCCCTCGACGAAGGGAGGGTTGTTTGGCAGAGTCTCTGAAGCATTTTATATCGCGTAGAAATCTGCTTGCTGAACAGATTAGTGTTCGCAAAGACCGGACTAAAGCCGGCACCATTTCAAACTGGAAAAGAATGGACTCTCTCTCAGCCGATACCGCTTTTTTGCGTTCACGTTTCTTCTCACACCAGTTATCGAAAACGGTTTACAGGAACTACCGAAACCTGGTTCGTCAGTTTTTTTTAACCGGTGTAACCGATAAAAGTGCCGGACTCTATTACACGAAAGATGGCACACTTCAGATACGTAAAGGTTCGACCTTTATTCATTTTATTCGCTTACGGATGATGCAGCATGACAGAACTGTCAGAAATGTGATGCCCTGGTTTCTTATTACCCTTTCTTTTTTCGCGGCCGCAGCCACGGCTGCTTTCGGAGTAGTCTCCGTATTTTCAGCGCACGGTGAATTCTTTCTTCCCGAACAGGTTCTGCTTTCACTGCAGCGGGGGCAATTGTGGACGAACGTACTCTCGGATAAACCTGTCAGCGGCGGCATTAATATCATTATGAACAATGTGTTGGTTTCTTTCAGAACATTTGTAAGCGGTATCTTGCTTGGCATTCCGAGTCTGCTGCTTGTTCTCTATAATGGCTGGCATTTGGGAAGCATACTTTCTGTAACTGCCAAGTTCGGAATGGCTGCAAAATTATTACAATTTGTTTTTAATCACGGTTTTCTTGAAATAACCATAATATTGTTTTCGGGAGCCTTGGGGCTTAAAACCGGAATATCTTTTTTCTCACTGCCGGCAGCATTGCGTTTTCAGTACTTTGTCACCTGTTTTCAGGATTCATTAAATTCGGTAATAGTATTCGCTTTCTGGCTTTTCGTATGCGGCATTGTTGAAAGCAGATTGTCTCCGTTTTTTGCAAATTTGCTGCCGCATACTCTGATGCTGCCGCTTTCCTGCGCAACAGGACTGCTGTTGTTGGGCTTATATATAATCGTTCACCATAGAGGAGGGGTATCGCATGGAAGAGATATCGAAGACAGAGAAGCGGAATAACTTTATTCTGGAAGTGCCGGTGAAAACCGGTACCATCGGTGACACAATTTCGATTGCCTTCAAGGGGGGGATTGCGGCAATTCGAGAAAAAGCCACGCTATATCTGGCGGTCGGTCTCATTGCAACAGCACTTTCAATGGCAGCCGCTTATTTCGTGAAGCAATTGGGGTTTTATGAAACTTTCGCAGAATTGATGCAGTCTTCTTTTAATGAGGTATATGGTGAATTTTTCGGTAATTACATATTCAATAATTATCTAAGAATGATATCGGGGGGTGTTGCATTATTGGTGGTGTTCTTTCCCATCATTTACCAACTTTATAAATTTATAATTTCCGCTCCGGTATTTGCTGAAATTGAAAAGCGCGGTTTCATCAAGTGGTTACTTGCCGTTCTGGTCAACAGTACCGTTTCCTTTACACTGCTCTATCTTGCTTTTTTAGTGTCAATGGCAATATTCATTTTTATCATTGTTCTTCTTTTTGTGACAAAAAATGTTTTTGCAATCATAATCGGGGTGCTGTTGTCGATTGTTTGCATTGTGCTGTTTATCGCGATGATCCTGATTCTTAGCGGAGTATTGATACAGATCTCTGTATTGAGCGTCTTTCGTCACATCTATCCGATAAAAGCGGTAGTGCTCGCTCTGCGATCGTCTTTAAGCCAGTCAGGAAGCAGATCCGGAGGCTTTCTGGGGGGAAACATCTGGCATTGCGTCCTGTTTTCGGTTATTCTTTCGATTACCATGAATGTCATCGGCGGTATGATCGGACTGATTGACTTCGGCAGTTATTTTCTTGTATCGGCAACGGTTCCGGGACTTGAATATGTAACGCTCGGTCTTTATTCATTTTTTAATGTAATCCTTTTTGCATTTAATGTTTTTGTCATGAGTACCGCTACTGTCAGTTATATTTCCGAAAATATGCTTTTCGGTGTCTATCCGCTCAGAGAGGAGCTGGTCAAACGTGCAGGATAATGAACTGACAAAACAATGGATGCTAAACAATGCACGTTTGTCGCCGAAAGCCGATGCTACAGATCTGACATGGATTATCCGCACCTTGAACAGGTGGTTCGAGAATCTGTTTCGTGATCTTACTGATTGGAAAGGTAAAGATATTCTGGAGAATCGTTATACGCGTCTGGCGATATTGCTGATATTGTGTTCTGTTATCACTTTTCTTGCGATATTGTTTATTTTCCGTATTGTAAAACGGTATTTTCCGCAGAAAAATGAGAAACCAAGTGCAAAAATATTTTTGCGTGAATATCTGCTGTATAAAGATAAACAATATTATGCATTGGCATTCAGAACTCTTGTAAAATCAATCTCCATTTGTTATCACATGACATCGCTTACACTGGTCGAAATGCTTTCAATCAGGGTTTCCC
The DNA here is from genome assembly GCA_023396665.1 of Spirochaetota bacterium. Lineage (GTDB taxonomy): Bacteria > Spirochaetota > UBA4802 > UBA4802 > JAFGJZ01 > JAEWVL01. The sequence continues at coordinate 7,916 of JAEWVL010000131.1, read as the reverse complement.
TGAACCGCTCTTTGTTGACCAATATGCTGGCAGCCTTTCGTGTGAAAAATGATAAGAGCTTGTTGCAAGCGCTGCCGAATAACGGCACTAGTGCTCATCAAGTGCCGACTTCTGCAAGCTGTGATGACAGCGACTTGTTTGCGAAAGCTTACGGAGAGGCGCTTCATCTGAAGAAAGAGCCGATGGCGGAACAACTTGAAAAGTTTGAACAACGGGTTGCTTCCGGGTTTCCTCTGTTTGCCCCGCTTCGCAAGGATACAAGGGAGGGCGGACGATGAGATTTTTCCATTCGAGGCACAGTGTAATCGGTACAGTTATCGTTTGTATCGCTATCTGTGTCATTGTTATTGTCGCAGCCATGAATACGCCTTCATCGCAAGATGAGAAAATGGTTGTCGAACAAGATGTCTGGTCCTCTTGCAGTAAATCGACACAGTCTTATTCTTCCTGCGGATACGCCGTTTTGTTTGAATCGCTGCAACAGCTGTACGGAGTATCGATACATCTTCTGCCGTGGACGCCCGATCGTAATCCCGAGCGGGAAAGTGCGGCAACAGATTACTTTCTGATTATTAATTCTCCTGAAAGAAAGTGGAATAAAACGGAAGCGGCCTCTCTCGCTGCATTTGTTCACATGGGGGGGACTGCGTTTGTTTCCCTGTATTCGTTTGACAGTCTTGATAATATCAAAGAGCTCTTTGCCGCGGTGGATATCAATTATGTGACCAGGCATGCTGCAGAAAAGGCCGATTTGTATAAAGATGCCTATACGCTTACTTTTGCGTATGATAATTCATTTGATAATGAGATTTATTTCAAAATCTCTCCTACAAGAACTCATGGCATTTTCAGATCAAAACGCTTCAAAACCCTTGTTGCCGATGCCGAGGAAAATCCCGTTTTGACCGTTCTTGAATCAGGAAAAGGAAAAATCTATTTTTTGAATGCCCTGCTGCCGGGATTTAACGGAGAGTACAGGGCAATGAATTTTAGCGCTAATATCTATGAAAGTTACCTTAACCGTCTTTTGACACTGGAAGGCTTCGATCGTCTGAAGGAAGCCGCGAAAGCGGTGATGAGTGAGTATACCATGTCGAAGCAGGATGAAGCAGTGGAAATCAATACCGGTTCTGTTGAAGAAATTAACTCAGGACTTGCCGCTTTGGATACTCTGTTTTCTGAGGTAGCCGCCTCCGGAAGAAAACTGGTCTTTTTCGATTACCTCGGTGATGCGCAGACACAAGCCGGTTTCCTCTCAATTATCTCTTCAGGTGCTTTTTATGCGCTGCTTCTGGCCGCGGCTTTTCTTGTTGCGGGTTTCATCTTTTTTGTCCGTGATCCCGTTCCTGTTGACGTTCTTCGTGAGAAGCGTCTGATCAGTCTGCATGCTGTTTCGGGTTCAGTCGCCGATCCGGCGGTACTGCGTCAGGCCAAGACACGCTTTGCAGCGCAATATATTCAGATTTCGAAAATGCTAAAAAAAAACAGAGGTAAATAATGCCGAACGGAACTCTTTACCGGGAGTTTGTTGCAACATTCAACTCCTACATCAGTGATGACGGGCAACTTGGAAAACTGTTGCTGGCGGGATACCTGAGCTCGGGGCACATCCTTCTTGAGGGGCCTCCGGGAGTCGCAAAAACCTCAGCCGTCAAAATAATGGGGGCCTTGCTCGGCCGGAAAACGAAACGGGTGCAGTTTACTCCCGATCTTATGCCATCCGATATAATCGGCTATATGCTGCCCGGTAAAAAAGATGCCGATGGTGATTTTGCGCTTCGCTTTCTTCCCGGGCCGATTTTTTCTGACATCTTTATCGCCGATGAAATAAATCGTGCGCCGGCGAGAACACAGAGCGCATTACTTGAGGCGATGGAAGAACGCCAGGTTACGGTTGATGGTTCTGAGCATAAACTGGATCGCCGTTTCTGGGTTCTGGCAACGCAGAATCCGCGGGAGATGGAAGGAACCTATCCCCTCCCCGAAGCGGAGATAGACCGCTTTGCGCTTGTACTGCGGGTAGGATATCTTGATGTTGCCGCGGAAACGATGCTGGCGGGGAAATACATAAAAAGAGAACTGCCGATAGATGTTAATAGCATCAGTCCGTTTGCGGGAAAAGATGAGCTGATAAAGCAATGGGAAAGCGATTTCGGGGCTTTAGTGTATTCGCAGGAACTCATCGATTACGCTGTTTCGATGGTACGGGCAACCCGTGATGATTCTATGCTCAGGTATTGTGCCAGTCCGAGGGCGCTTTTTCATCTCTTGACGATCGCCGGTGCCAGTGCCGTGTTTGACGGGCGTCAGTATGTCGATTTTGATGATATCAAAACAATAGCAGTGAATGTTCTCGCCCACCGGATACGCCCGGTCGAATCATACGGTTTTGAATTTGAAACATCCAAAGAGAACATATTGCGAATTCTCGATTCAGTACCGGTGCCGAGGTAGTAGGTGATTTTTGATTATTATAATCTGGGAATCATTTCCTTTCGTACCCTCGCACTGACACTCTTTGGCGTTGTTCTGCTTTTTTTTGCTGCGTTTATTCTGCGCCGACTGAGGGTGAACGTTCCGCTCGTTCCCTTCGCGTCCTTTTACGCGGTGTTGGCTCTTGCCGGTATCTTTGTGCCGCCGATGTATTGGCTTTGGCTGTATCTCTCGCTGATCATTGCCGGTATTGTTTCGGGTGTACTGAGCGCAGTCTTGTTTCGCTTCATCGGCGCCTTGTCTTTATCGGCAAGGTATGCTGAATACACATCGCTTGCTTTTACAGATTGTGATGATACGATCATACTTGCAACATCACAACAGTCCGGTAGAAGAAGCCGTCTTGCGCTTCGCCTGTGCCGTTTTTTATCCCTGCGTCTTGCGGGCAGCGATTCGCCGCATTTTGTTGTACCTGAGCTATCACTGCAGTTTATGCCCGAAGCACGGGATGCGGGCATCGCTCTTCGTACAGAACTTGCAGTGTCTTATGTTCTGCGAGGGCATGATGCAAATTCGTTTTTGTTTTGCTCCTTGGGGTGGATACGGCCTCTCAAATTCCTTATACCATGGCAAATGCGCCTCGCGATACGGCTTCCCGAGATCACTGTGTTGAGCGCGACTTTTTCCAGACTTGCGGTCAGCTCCAGAATTCGTCCCCGGCTGGAAATGCAGCGCCAGCATCCGACGATGCTGATCTCGCGTATGAGTAACGACTCCTTTCTTCATTTGGGAAGCTACAGCGCCGGTGAACCTTTGTCGCGGATCGATGTGAAGGCCTCGATGCGATCGGCTGACATCATATCAAAAAAATACGCCCGAACGATTGATATTGTACATCTGCTCGCTCTCGGATTCGGGCGCAGGGTTTTCTCGTCGGGAAGTGCGGATCGAATGATGGCGGAACTCGGTACCGTATTATCGGAGTCCAGGGCGACGGGCGCTTCCACAGAGCTGGCGATTTTTGATATGACCAAGCGTTATCAGGAGAATCTGGGGACAGATGCAGCCAGAATGCTTTCATTTGCAAAGACCATTGCGTCGCTTCGTCCTGAACATTATGAAGAAGATGAATTCTCAATACTCGACGGCCTGGGACAGCGCCTGAAATATTATACACATCTGACAATTCTTGTTGCATGGGGCGGCCATTTCGATATCTCACGCGCGATTGAGGCGGCATCTGTTTTCAGAAGATCCGGCACAAGCTGTGAAATACGTGTTGTTGCTGCCGGGGTCTTTTCGGTGTTGAATCAGAGAAAGGAAAGCCCCGAGTCCGCATTCTTTTATGAGCTCATCAACACCTATACAGCTCAGGCTTCCAAAAGGGGTATTGCCGTGCATTGGATCGAGAAATAATGCCGTTTAAATTACTCCGGCTCAAGACCTGAATTCAGGAGATGCTGTGCAAAAATACTGTTAAATGTATTGACAAGCGTTTAACCCAAAATTAATAGTCATATGCGTGCATGTTTTTGCACGATTTTGTGTTTTGCCGCGATGGCGGAATTGGTAGACGCGCCAGGTTCAGGGTCTGGTGAGTGTATGCTTGTGGGGGTTCGAGTCCCCCTCGCGGCAATACTTTTTATCGACAACGTATCCTCTTATCCAGACTGCATTCCTGATCCCTCTGGTTTCAGGGCGATGCAGAGGGCTGTAACAAAGAAGCACTTTGTCGAATCTTGAAGTCCTGCCAGGGACTTTTGCAGTATTCCATTCATCAAGCGGTAGAATCGTTATCCCCCTGCCGGAGAAGCCGATGCCGACAATACGCACGGTTACTTTTTCTGATAAAACAATCGAAGTTACTCTGGAAGACGGCGCTTCATTTGAGGCTATGTACTCGGTTGCAAATTCTGTTCTCTTGCGGGTCGGGGCTGTTCTCGATGAAGACGAGATCGAAGGACTTAACGATGAATATGTGCGTACGAAGTGTGTTTCATCCGCGCTGTCCTATCTGCGGGTTCCGCATACCGAGCGGGATCTTTCGCTGTATCTGAAAAAGAAAAAATACAGCGCCGCACAGATTGCGGCCACGCTCGAGTATTGCCGTTTACAGGCTTTTGTAAACGATGAAGAATATGCATCCCGCTACATAGAATCCGTTATTTCCCGCAAAGCTGCGGGTGAACTCTATTTTCAAAAGAAGCTTTACGAGAAGGGGATTAATGCGGCGATTGTGAAAAAAATGGTTGCACACTTTGCCCCGCAAATAAACAAAATTGAGACAATTCTTCTCTTTGCCGAAAAAAAGTGCAAGCTGCCGGTGACGCGTGAGCGTCTTTACCGATTTCTTGTCTCGCGGGGTTACACCGAGGGTGTGCTTCGTGCTGCGCTTGCCGCTGCGGCCAGAGAGGGAATGATAATTCAGGGAGATGAAGATGCTGAAAGTTAAGAATTTACGTGACTCATATATCGATTACTTCAAGGGAAAAGATCACCGCCATATCCATTCAAGTTCACTCATACCCGCCGGTGATCCGACTCTCCTTTTTACCACTGCGGGCATGGTGCAGTTTAAGCCGATGTTTGCGGGAACGGTCAAGACCGATTATCAGCGTGCGGTGAGCATACAAAAATGCCTTCGTACCAGTGATCTCGAGAATGTCGGAAGAACCAGGCGACATTGTACCTTTTTTGAAATGCTCGGAAATTTCTCCTTCGGAGACTATTTCAAAACCGAAGCGATAGACATGGCATGGGAATTTTCCGTTGATCTTCTCAAGTTCGATCCCCAGAGACTTTGGGTTTCGATTTACCAGGATGATGATGAGGCCTTCGCAATATGGAACAAGCGTATAGGTATTCCCGAAGAGCGGATTGTCCGTCTGGGAAAGGCAGATAATTTCTGGGGACCCGCCGGAGATTCCGGCGCATGCGGGCCCTGTTCTGAGCTGTATATCGATAAAGGACCCGAGTACGGATGCGGAAAGCCGGATTGTAAACCCGGTTGCGATTGCGACCGTTACATGGAGTACTGGAATCTTGTTTTTAACCAGTTCTATCAGGATACAAGCGGTGTATTGGCAGCCCTGCCGAGAACCGGCATCGATACCGGTATGGGGCTTGAGCGCCTTGCGACCATCTGCCAGAATGTCGGTTCCATTTTCGAAACCGATGAGTTGAAAAGTCTTGTAGACCTGGTTTGTGCCGATTTAGGAATACAATATGAAGGCAAAAACATTGTGCCAGTCAACGTAATTGTCGAGCACTCACGGGCGCTTACTTTTGCGATGTCCGATGGGGCTTATCCTTCAAATGAGGGGCGGGGATACGTTTTGCGCCGTATATTGCGCAGAGCCCTGCGTTTTGCCCGTACGATCGGTGTTAAACGTCCGTATATTTACACAATGGTCGACCGTGTTGTCGCTCTTATGGGATCATACTATCCGGAAATTGTCGATAGTGCGAAGAATGTTAAAAGTGTGCTTGAAGGTGAGGAAAAGCGTTTTCTCGAAACGCTTGATAACGGAATGGATCGTCTTGAATCCATCATCAAAGCGGCGAAGAGCGCATCCGCTTCGGTCTCGGGAAGCGATGCCTTTGTGCTTTACGATACCTACGGCTTTCCCGCGGAGATGACGAACGAAATTGCCGCGGAAGAGGGTTTACAGGTGGATATGCAGGGCTTTGCCGCCGAGATGGAAAAGCAACGGGAGCGCGGCAAGCAGAGCTGGAAAGGTGCCGATGCCAAAAGTATAGCCCTGCTTTCAGAGCTGGTGAAGGCGAGTGAGGAAACGGTCTTTACCGGTTACGGAGAGTATGCATCGCAGAGCAGCATTGTGGCCATGGCCGGGCCCGATGCGCTCGTAGATACCCTTGTCGAGGGAGAAGAGGGCTGTGTTGTTCTTGCGGCGACTCCCTTTTATGGTGAATCAGGCGGACAGGCGGGAGATACAGGTATACTTAAAACAGATTCCGGTCAGTTTCAGGTTAGCGCGACAAAGAAAAACGAGAAACGGCATTTGCATTACGGTAAGGTTATTTTCGGAGCGATTCGATGCGGTGAAACGTGCAGTGCCGAGATAGATTCGGTTCGCAGAAATCTAACCAAGGCGAATCACACGGTGACGCACCTTCTTCAGGCGGCACTTCGACAGGTTCTTGGAACCCATGTCAAGCAGGCGGGATCATCGGTTGATGCTGATCGTATGCGTTTCGATTTTTCACATTTTGAGGCCATGAGCCCCGGACAGATAGCCGAAGTCGAGGCGATAGTGAACCGGAAGATCTGGGAACGGCTCGAGGTAAGTTCGATGACGATGAAGCTCGATGATGCGCTCAAGACGGGTGCAATGGCCGAATTTGGCGAGAAATACGGCGAAGAGGTTCGTGTCATCCGTGCGGGAGATTTCAGTACAGAGCTGTGCGGCGGAACACATGTCTCAAATACAATTGAAATAGGAATATTCAAGATTGTGAAAGAATCTTCTCCGGGCGCCGGTACAAGACGAATCGAGGGGATCACCATGCGCGGTGTTCTTGAGCGTTTTAACGACCTCGCCGCGAAGATTGGCGAATACTCGCATATTCTTGACACTCATGAAGATAAACTGGCGGCAAAGCTCAGGGAAATAGCCGAAGAGAATGCCGCATTGAAGAAGGAAATTGCCTCATACCGGCGAAACGAGATGAAGGCGGGTATTGATTCGCTGTTAAGCGGAGCGAAGGATGTCAACGGTATCAGTGTTCTGGTCAAAAAAATCGATGCTGCCGACATGGAAGCGCTTAAGGGAATGGCTGACATGATACGCGAGAAGCTGCATGATGCGGCTTTATTTCTTCTCTCGAGTGACGACGAGAAGCTGATGATGGTGGCCGCCGCGACACAGAGCGCTGTTGCGAAAGGGCTTGATTGCGGCGCGCTTATCAGGGATTGTGCAGCTGTTGCGGGGGGAAAGGGCGGCGGACGCAAGGATATGGCACAGGCCGGAGCCAAAGATATCGCTGCGGCGGAACGTGTATTGCAAAAGGCCGATGAGACAATCTCCCTCCAGATAAAGAAGTAATCAGATAATATCACCGTAGTATGGTCCCTGTGCATTGTTTTCGGGCTGGGGCCGTACTACGGTTTGTATGAAAATTCGCCTTTATGCCCGCCGTTTTGAATAAAATATTCTTGCAAATTGCCGCGAAATTGCTTAAAATTGCTTTAGACTGGAAAATGCGGGATTAAGCGTCGTGTTGAAAAATATTATTTTTCGATGGTCATGGCATTGTTGAGAAACGAATGAAGAAGATGACGAACTAAATAAATTGCTTTTAATAAGCAGCTGTTAAAGAGGGTCTTGCGAAGCTCTCTGCTCATTAATAACTCACGTGTTGCCCTTTTTCGGGGGATATACGTGAGTTATTTCCGTTTCAGGCGCTCATCTGTCCCGTGAAGGTATTGCCGAAAGGCCTTTCTGTGCGGGCGCTGCGCTTTT
>JAEWVL010000079.1 GCA_023396665.1 Spirochaetota bacterium | reverse complement strand
GAAAAAGGAGAAATATTGCCTCACAAGGGAAAAATGCGCTGCCTTGTGTTAAAGGAGAGGAAAGAATCGTGAAAGGAGGACTGGCGATCATGGAATACAAGATACTGGCAATCGACTTCGATGGAACGATTAGCCTTGGCGACTGGCCGGAGGTCGGTCCCGCGAATGATCGCCTGATTTCCTATCTGCTTGACCGTAAACGCTATGGGGATAAACTGATTCTGTGGACCTGCCGCGCGGGAGCAGCACTGGATGCGGCGATCAATTTCTGCGCACAGCATGGCCTTCATTTTGATGCAGTGAACGATAACTTACCCGAGATAGTCGAGATATACGGCTCCAATAGTCGAAAAATCACTTGCGATTACTACATTGATGATCGTTCGTTTACGGCAGAGTCATTATACGAGACTGGCAATAAAGAAAACGCACGAATCAAACCGGTTGAGCTAACACTTCTGCAAGCAGCCCTCTCGAACGTACCACATGTGTGACGATTTTGGGTGTTTCGGAAGGTTCTTATTCTCCATACCTAACAAATTCGTCTATATCAATTAATTCAATTATGACAATTTTATCAAGGTGGATGGTTAGCATCAAAATATGATACAAACCTCCTCATGCTCCAACTATAGCCAAGTTGCGCTTTTAATAAAGAATAACCTAGATATCTGATCTTTGATAATATTTCAAGACATCTTGATAATAATATTTTTTCCTATAACGTTTTACTCAACTTTCCCCTGTACATCTGAAAGCCAAATTGTACTTATTCATCATCGATTTCATCCATTACATCAGCATCTACATCCTGCGAATCAATATCCACATCCAGTCCATCTGTAGTCCCAAGATTCTTTTCGTAAAGTTTTGTCCAACGAAGTGGAAATTTGCATTTTCTATTGTACGCAACAAGCATAGCTTCTGCATAGCCAAGAGACCCCGGCCTACGTTCCTTAGCGGTCCGTGAAAGTTGCTTTACAGATGTATTTCCGACTTTTTCTTTAAACAGATCATCTTTTATTAAATCGCCAAATGCAATGACTAGTCGTGCAACGCCGTTGAGAAAATTTGCGGACAACGAATTCATATCACCTTCCCATGCACCTACACATAGACGAAGGGTACGATTCAAGACATGATAACCGAAACGTTCGAAAATACCTTCAACAGTTGAGACTGCGCAAATGACCCCATAGTTTCTAGTTTGTCCAAGTGATAGAGAGTATGACTCAACGAGATCTTTGATGATTAACTGCTTGTCATTTCCTGCCTCTATATTTGCCATGAAAACTTCATATGGTTTCAAAGGCCTTACAAACTTCATCTGATTAGCAAATATATCTGCTTCATGCTCATAATTCAGATCGTCATAAATCATACACCAGATGGGTGTTTCTCGTGATCCGGATATAAGTGCAACAATCTCGATAGTATGCTGCCCATTGAAAACATAATTAACCCCGTCGCGACGACTCACTTTCACGGGATTTATTTGATAAAGATCAAAATGCGCAGCAGCATTTTCAACATGATGTTGTGAAAGATTACGTTGATATTCTTGATTTGAAACCAAATTTTTAATTGGTATTTGCTCAAAATGAACATTTGGAACAAACATATTATAATCTGACATCAGGCCTCTCCTCTTATTGTTTCGAGCATCTCCAGCCCCTTACTCTGCAATTCTTCTAAAGCTTCTATAAGCTTCGATTTTGCAACAGGGGAAATGATATCCAAGTCTGCTGCCGATTTCGTTCGTTCAATTGAACTTATCCAAGATGGTATTGTAAGCGTGAGACATACAACTTCGGCATCAGGATCAAACGCAGGCATAGCTTTTATTGCGGCTGGTTCATGTATCTGGGCAAGCGATTTACATTGGATATCATCTGAAAAGTCCTTTCGAGATTCACTATATCGAATATATGGGATTGCTCCTTGCACGAATTTTCGATTTAACTTTTGCACTTCTTTCGCGTCCATCATTGACAGAGCAACGACGTTTTCATGCGATATCTTGTAGTTTCCCGATAGAATTTGTGGAACTAACTCTGGCGCTTTTTGAGCAATTAGCCTTACTGCTTGGCTATATTTTGCATATTTTTGAACGGTTCCTGAAGATATGTGATATTCATGTCCTATCCGCCACGCAGTGCGCCGCCAGTATTCTTTTTGATCACAACCGTGGTTATCTATATTTTTATCTGTTTTTTCGGTATCGAGTGATCTCGTGTATTGATTGTGGCCAAAGGTATTTTTTCGGCTTCCGATATACTTTTCAGCTTCATATTTTCTACCGATCAAGTATTTCCGTGTCTCATCTGAAATGTTTCTTCTTCCGAGCTGATTGCTGCATATCCAAATTACAGCAGCTTCTCGGCTTTCAAACTCTACTTCCATTACTGAATAGGGAATGTTCAATCTGTTGCAAATTTCATAACGATTATGCCCATCAACAATGATCCCATTCCAAATAATGATTGGATCACGGCACCCATCTGCTACAAGATTCAATTCTAGTAGGCTATACTCTTCTTTGCGAAGAGGCCGGATCAGATTCTTAAACTCGCTATCAATTTTCAGTTGTCTGAATTTCATCGCCATTCACCACTTCACTCCGTCCATTTTTATGTAGCGTTTTCATGGAATAATACGCTACTCGGTTCACTTGGTCGATTTCACCGCTTAAGCGATAACTATATTGATAGTCCAGCTTACCAAAGCTTTTGAAAATTCCATTAAGCAAGTTTGCGCTGTAGAACTCCACAGATTTTCTCCTGTTTGCATTATCTAGAGTGACCTTATTCGCTGTCCCCCCTACTAAAGGTTTGTCACTCCCTAGTATTGCAATATAACCATCCTCAGGATTAATAAGGAATTGAATGTACCTGGGATCACCAAGTCCGTGTAAAGTATGCTTGTGAATTCGGAATCTGTTCCTTTTTAAGTCTATAGTTAAGGCCGCCACAAGTTCTTTCTGCATATTCATATGTCCAATCCTCAATATTTTTTTAATAAAAGCTTATATCCTTAAGGCCGCTTATCCTTCACTAGATTCAATTTCAATTTTTGAAATCATATTACTTTTTATAGCATACACCGCATACCCGTCAAAAATATTGATCTGCATTGATTTTTGGTGTTCACTATAAGCCAACCCAAATTGATTTTGCCACTCAGCCGGAAATACGGGTGTACGCGATGTCTTCGCC
>JAEWVL010000042.1 GCA_023396665.1 Spirochaetota bacterium | reverse complement strand
GTCATACCCATAGAGGTGTCGACCGATTTTCCGTTTTTTACCGCGGTGATTGAGCAGCCGTTACCGAGGTGGCAGGTGATGAGGTTGACCTCGTTCACGTTTTTGCCCAGCAGTTCGGCGCTGCGGTGTGTTACGTATTCATGTGACGTACCGTGAAAGCCATAACGACGAACGCGGTATTTTGCGTAATATTCGTTCGGTATCGCGTACAGATAGGCTTCTTCGGGTATTGACTGATGAAAAGCGGTATCGAATACCGCGACATTTTTTATGCCGGGCATGATCTTCATCGATTCACGAATACCCATGAGGTTCGGCGGGTTATGCAAGGGCGCGAGGTCGGCGAATTTTTCTATGGCCTGTATAACCTTCTCCTCGATGAGAACGGAATGGTTATACAGATCGCCGCCGTGTACGACGCGGTGTCCGACCGCAGCGATTTCGCTGACATTCGCGATGACACCGCTCTCGGGATCGGTGATCGTCTTGATGAGAAGAGAGAGTCCCTCTTCGTGGTTCTTGATCGCAAGCGTGTTAACGATTTTTTCAGAACCGGGTTTGTAGGTGATTTTTGCGTCCTCTTCTCCGATGCGCTCGATAAGGCCTCCCGCGAGAACCTTCTTTTCGGGCATCTTGAAAAGCTGAAACTTTATCGAAGATGATCCGCAATTGATGACCAGAACTACCATAACGACTCCTTTGTATTTTGAAAAGTGCCGCCCGTGCGAAACGGGCCTATGTGATGGCGGCTTGTATGGGAAATCAGTAACTTACCGCCGTATTTTGTGACAGTGACGCAAACGTTGTGTTGGCAGAAGTCACATTTGTCAAGGTATTCTCTCTGCCGTTTTCGCGGGGGGATACGGGACACGGCGTCGATCGCAAATGTCTGAAGATATCTCCGTGAAGTGCCGGCTGAGTCTTTTTGCACTTCTTCGTTGACAAAGCGTTATTTATGTGAATAATAGAGCCGGTTGATGAAGCGCCTGTACAACAAGCGCTCTCGCATTTATTTCTGTTGTACCGGGGTTTTAGATGGAGAAGTTGCCAGTACTGTGCATCGTACCGCACGGCGGTGTCGCCGTGCCCGAAGAACTTGTCCCCTACGTGCTTGTCGACGAATTCGAGCTTTTTTACGCCTCCGACAGCTGCGCCAATGAAATCTTCGATTTCGGCGAACGTGCCGAAACGATCAGTTCGGATATATCGCGACTCTTCGTTGATCTTGACTGTTCGCCCACCGATATGCCCGGAAGGGGCGGTCCGGGCGTCATCAAGCGCCTTACCCCCGCAGGCAAGGAAATTTTCGAACCGGACAGTTTTCCCACGCCGATTGCGCTGGCAAATCTGATACGACGCTACCATTATCCCTTTTATTCGAAAATACGAAACGCGCTCAAGGGTGATATCGCTCTCGTGATAGAATGTCATGTCACCCTGGGAATCGGGGCGCGAAATACCCCCGAGGCGGACAAACCGCTTCCGCTGGTAAGAATACACCGCTATGTAGATCGCAAGGGCGCCCCGATAGAGTCCTGTCCCTCCAGCGCGGCCGAATTTATGATGGATCTGTTTGTTCGTGAGTTCGGCAGAAACCGTCGTCCCGAAGACTTCGTAATAACATCGCGGCCGGTCACCGGCTACCTGTCGCAGAACTTTTTCAAACATATCCCCTATCTTCGAATCGACATCTCCCGGTCTTTTTTTTACGATGACCGTTTCTTTACACCCGAAAAAAAAACCGATCGCAAGGTCATTGCCCGACTTCGCGAATCTGTATTTTCGGTGATCGAGAAGACCTACCGCAAGCGGATAGCCCTGAAGTGATGCGGGCTTTTTTAATTTGACTAAGTTGCGGGCGTCACGTAATTGACCTATTCAAACGGGGGGATATGAAGTCTGCCGATGCGCATTTTATCATTTGAACAATCACTAGCCGTCGAAACAGCGCTGACGACAGGCAATTTTGACGGCGTGCACCGCGGTCATATCTCGGTGCTCTCGCAGCTTTCGGCCCTGGCGCGCGAGCGCAATCTTGCGAGCGCTCTGGTAACCTTTCGTTCGCATCCGCGCACCTTTTTCTTTCCGGGTGAAAACCACCAGAGTCTGACAACCTTCGAGGAGAAGGTCGCCCGTATCGGCGATCTTGTCGATTATGTGATAGCCTGTGATTTTGACGAGCACTTCTCGCAGCAGAGCAGCGAACAGTTTCTGCGTGCTCTGCGTGAACGATTTTGCATGAAACACTATCTTGCCGGGCACGATCATCATATCGGCAAAAACCGCGAGGGGGGATACCGGCATCTGGAATCACTGTCGAAGAAGGAAGGCTTCTCGATCAGCCGCATCGATCCTCTGGATCAGGACGGAATCACGATATCGACAACGGCGATAAAGACTCATCTCGAAGAGGGTAAGGTCGAGGCCGCTGCGCTCATGCTCGGGTATCCCTACATGCTTGCCGGAAAAATCAGCCGTGGTCGCCGGCTGGGAAGGACGATCGGCTTTCCCACGGTGAATATTGTTCCGCCCGATGGAAAAGTCTTTCCCTCGAGAGGCGTCTACGCCACCGTCTGCACGATCAGGGGACAATCGTACATGAGCATGACCAATATCGGGCACAATCCCACCATCGCGTCGAACAACCCGCTAACCATCGAGACAAACATCTTTGATTTTGACGAAGATGTGTATGATATGGACGCCTCTGTGCATTTTGTCGCGCGCATTCGCGACGAGGTCTTGTTTGCCTCAATCGATGATCTGAAACGGCAGCTTCGGGCCGATCTGCGCTCGAGCCTGATTATATTGCAGGCGAAAAGCGCCGATTTGATTCATCTGCTTGATCTGTACCGGCGATAGGTGTATTATTGCGAGCGGGAAACCCGAATAGGACCGAACGCAATGCTTTTACCCCGTTTTTCAGATTATTCAGGGTTCGCCCTGCGAAAATAGAGTATCATGGATTACTCAGATTTCTCGGCTCAGTATCAATTTGCTTCCGGTGTTTCTTTCTGATTTCATATGCATAGCCATTGCCGCAAACATCGGCTGTGTCTTTCCGATTCGAATTACAGGGTGAGTGGTTGCCATGAAAGAGAGACTTGCATCATCACTGGGAAGAAACGACGAGCACCCCAACATAGAACTTGCCGAAGAGATTGTCCGCAGAAAGGATACAGCCGGTCTGGCGCAAGTTGTGGCGCTATTGCGCGACAAAAATCAGGCGCTTGCCGGTGACGCGATAAAGGTGATCTATGAGGTCGCCGAACGCGACGCCTCGCTGGTCGCCGGGTATGCACCCGACTTCATCGGCCTTTTGCAATCGAAAAACAACCGTCTCGTCTGGGGAGCGATGTACGCGCTCGCCCGGATTGCCCCGCTTAAGCCGGAAATCATATTCGCGCATCTGGACGAAGTGCTGGCCGCCTATGAAAAGGGAAGTGTTATCACCGTTGATGCCGCTGTCAGCGTGTTTGCCTGTGTCGCCAGAGCCGATGCCGGATACGAGGAGAGGCTGTTTCCCCTGATAATCTCACATCTTGAAAAGTGCAGGGCGAAGGAGATCGCGCAGCATGCCGAGCGCGCTTTTGTCTGTGTCGCCGGGCATAACAAGGAAGCCTTTGTCGATGTGCTCGAAAGACGAAGCGGCGAGCTAAGCGAGACGCAGCGCAAAAGGGTGAACAAACTGCTTAAGCTGATACGTGAAGAACGTTATGCGCAATAATATTTGTGATCTGCTGAAGCCTTGAAACCTCAGGGCCCGGCGGGAATCGGCTGCTCTGGCTGCTGTACCGGTGGAGCGCTGCTCATGAACGAATCAAGCCCCCGCTGCATCTTTGCGCTTTCGGCCAGTCTCGATTGCGGATATCGTTCGATGATCTCGCTGAAGATGCGCTCGGCTCGCCCGGTATAGCCCATCTTCTGATAGCAAAGCGCCGCACGGTAGTAGGCATCGACCCCTTCCTCGTCGGCGCTGAACTCTTCGAAAAGCATGATGTAGAAGGACGCGGCGCGCTCATAGTTACGGCGTGAGAATTCAATATTTCCCAGAGCCATGATCGCCTCTTTGCGGTGAATGCCGTTGGCGTAGACCTCGACGTATTCGGAGAGCAATAGCGAGGCTTTCGGATACATTTTCAAATTGTAGAAATGGTATGCGTTATAGAAGCGGGTGTCATCGGCTATTTTTTCATAATTTGAGGGGGCTGCTTCGGCCCGTTTATTCTGATCGTTTTGAGTTGTCTCTTCTTCGTCGTCAAATTGCGCCGCCAGTGGCAGGGTAAACAGAAAGACGGATAATAGAAGTGCAGTCAGTACTTTCATCATATACTCCATCTGCTTGCCGTTTTTTTTGAAGAATATACAGCCCGGCGCTGGCGCTAAAACGGCATAGCTTGCTATTCACCAAGAGTGTCGGCGTTATGTCGCTTCAGGTCAAGTAAAAATTTGCCCTCGCCGATAGTCTTCATTTTACGGAAAAAGCTTTGTAGCGCTCGTAGACGAGTTTGGAACAGCTGACATTGATGCGAGTTCCTTCTTCTTCGTGCAGGGTGCCGATGACGTGGGCCTGCTCGTTAAGCGCGTTCACAACTGTACCCTCCGTATAGGGCACAAGAAACTCGCATCGCATTTCGTCGCTGAAGAGCAGTTCCGATATGCGGGCAGCGACAAGATCCATTCCGATGGTGTTTTTGGCGCTGATGTAGATGCCGCCGTTTTTCTCGAAGGGCGGTTTTTCGGCTCCGCGATCGGCCTTATTGAAGATGTTGATGCGGTCAATGCCCTCTGCCCCGATTTCTTTCAGAGTTGCCTCGGTAACCTCGATCTGATAATTGAAGTTGGCGTTAGAAGCGTCAATAACATGCAAAAGCAGATCGGCTTCGACCACCTCTTCGAGCGTGGAGCCGAAGGCCTTGACAAGCGAATGCGGAAGTTCGCTGACGAAGCCGACGGTGTCGGAGAGAAGAATCGTTCGTTTGTTCGGCAGAAGAACGCGACGGGTGGATGTGTCGAGGGTGGCGAAGAGCATGTCTTTCTGGAGAACACGTTTTTCCACCGGCGAACCCTGCAGAGACATGAATGCGTTCATGAGCGTCGATTTACCCGCATTTGTGTATCCGACGAGAGCGACGACGGGAATGTGTGTTTCGGATCTCTTCTTGCGGTTCGTATGCCGTTCACGTTCTATGCTCTGCAGCTGCTCTTTGAGTTCATATATCTTCTGCTGCAAAGCCCTTTTGTCGAGTTCAATCTTCTGTTCGCCGGCACCCTTATTCTGACCGCCGCGCTGCCGTCCGAGAGCCTTGTATGAACCGGCCAGACGGGGAAGGCGATATTGCATCTCAGCGAGTTCGACCTGCAGTTTCGCCTCTTTCGTTTTTGCCCGGCGGTGAAAAATGTCGAGAATGAGGGCTGTGCGATCGAGAACCGGCACTTCGATCGCGCGTTCGAGGTTTCGCTGCTGTTTTGCCGAAAGTTCGTGGTTGAAGATGATCAGATTCGCCTCGATTAATTCGGCACTTTGCTTGATTTCGTCGACCTTGCCCTGGCCGATATAGGTGGCCGCACTAATCGAGTTGATGTTCTGTACAAAGTGCTGTGCAACCTCGATGTCGCAGGCCTCGGCAAGGTTTGCCAGCTCAAGCATCGATTCATCGAAATCTTCACGGTCTTTGGTTCTGGCACCCACAAGAATGGCTTTTTCTTTTATGTTGTCGTTTATTTCAGTCATGCTGACAAGAGGTGAGAGGTGATGAAAAAAAGCAACCACCTCTTGATAAATTTTTTGCGAATCGCCGTCAAATCAGAGCGGCTTCATTTCGTTGATACGCGAGTAGAGACGCTGTGTCACCGCGGCCCCGATGCCGTATTCTTTCGCTTTTCGGATAATGGTGCCGCCGAAAAGATCGCGCTCGTCAGCCTTTCCGGCTATTTCAAAATCGCGCTGAAACGACGTTTTGGCCTCGAAAGGAAAATTCGCCCCCTTGTTGAAAGATTCTTCGACTATGTTCACTGAAAGGGGGATAGCGGCTTTCTGTGATAGCAGATAGATTTCGTTCATGATGCCCCGAACTTCGCCTGAAAGTTCAGCGGACTGCATGACTTCGCCGATCGTTTTCGAAGACGATGCGGTGACAAGCCCGTATGCGGCGATGAAGATGAATTTTTTCCAGATTTCAATGTAGGGATTTTCGTGAAACTCGTATTTGATGTTCGCGTCATTGAAAAGACCGAATATCGATCTGTCCAGATAAGAATTATTCGGGTCGGCGCCGAAGTGAATGGTGCAGGCGCCGCCGCGCTGTGTGATTTTTCCGGGACCTTCGACATGTGTGCCGATATAGACACAGGCGGGAAGTACCGTTCCGGCGCTAATGACGCCGCGTATACGTTCGGGGATATCGACACCATTGAGCAGCGGAAGAATCATGGTTTTATCATGAACATGATTTTTCAGTTTTGCAAGCACCTCTGAAAGATCGAAGCCTTTGACGCACACGAGCGCACAATCGATGATGCCGCATTCGTCGATAGAGTCGGTGGCGAGAGAGGGTTTGCAGTTGAATACACCCTCATCGCTGTCAACGGTGAGCCCCTGTTCCCTGATGACCCTGAGGTGCTCGCCCCGCGCGATAAAGCTGAGGCGCAGATCTTTGTGAGTATCAATAAGTTGTGCGAGCTTACCGCCGAAGTATCCCCCCGTGCCGCCGGTGCCGATGATTGCGATGTTCATAGTCGTTTCCTTTCCGTTTTGTTAAAGCGGTGTATAGAGGTACATAAAAATGTATGGGCACATTTATTAGAATGCAGTAAAAAAAGACAATAATATTTTGGCGCAATCACGGTGAGTCATGCTGAAGATTCAGAAAACATATATTTTTGCAGTGATAGTGCTATGCATTAATTTCGCGGCAATCTTTGAGTGCCTGCTGAGTGTCGGTTAATACGCTGCCAGTACACATATCGCAAGAGGAATGCAGTATACGATCATGGCGGTCCATACCCTCCACTCCCGATGGTAATACAATGCCTGCAAGAATCCGTATATACCGAGCAATGCCGTGGTGACAAAGCATGTCAATTCACCGGCGCCGTAATTGAAAAGTCGAAAACCGCCCGCGAAGAAGAACAGGATGCCGAAGACAAGCATGATGATCGTCTTGATAAAGAAATGAATCTCGGGAAGAGACAGAGGTATCTCCCTGTGCTGACGTTTGGCGGAACGGCCGATTTCCCTGACGGAACCATGCGAAAGGTGAAAGAAGTTCGTAATGATTTCGGCCAGTCCGAAAATTGCAAAAAAAACAGCTGTTTTCATGAAGTTGCCCCCCTTAATCCGGACAGTCCGCAGAGAACTGCGCTGTCATTCCAGAGTTTCTCCGCCAGATCGGTTCTTCCGGCAAGATCGGAAAGCGGGGGATATGTCATTTTACCCCTTCGAAGTGCGGCGTAATGGCATTTACCAGAGATTAGCTCCCCGCCCCGAGCTAAAGCCGCGAGAGCTTTACCGGCATCGTCTACCGAGTTCGAACCTTTGAAAACATTGCGCAGAAGCGGCATACCCAGGAGTTTCCAGAGAAAGACGATGAGCGGGCCTCTGCCGCGTACAAGGCCGGTTCCGGGAGTCGGTCCCGGATCAAAGGCGATTGCCCGAATGCCGCGTTTTTTAAGATCCGGATCGCCGTTCAGGGCCAGAACGGTCAGCATTACGCACAGTTTTGAAGAAGAGTATGCTCGTCCTCCCGCGACAATCGGGTCATTGTCGTGCTGCGGATCCTTCTCCGGATGTGCCAGCAACATCGCATCCGCGTGAAGAGGCGGGGGGATAATGGTCTTTTCCGCGGGATCGTAGGTTCCGCTTGATGTCATGAGAATGACAGCGCCATCGGCGAGACTGGCCCGCAGAAGTCGTATCAGAAGATAGTGTGCGAGATGATTCACCGCAAACGTCAACTCATAGCCGTCGGCGCTTCTCGACTCTCCGCTTATCTGCATACCCGCATTGAGAACGAGTGCATCGATCGGCCGTTGTCCGGCTTGCGATATGATTCGATCAGCGAATTTTCTGACCGAATCAAGATTTGCCAAGTCGACAAACAGACCTTCCGGAATTTTCGTTCGCGACCCGGTGATGACCATCGTTTCCTTTTCTCTGCGCAGATAGTTCAGCGCACTTTTCCCGATGCCCGAGCTTGCCCCGGTCATGACGATTGTTTTCATTTTATGCCTCTGTCAGGTGAAATGGAGTATCTCTGATAACGATGTTTTCAGAATTCGATCAGGGACGATCCCGAGAATATCCACACCTCGCCTGAGGATATTAATATAGAACACATACCGGATATAAAGAGGGGGAATCGTACTATTATGTCAACTAAATAAACTGAATATATAATATATTTAGTTTATGAGGTGTCTCTGTGTTTTCGAAGACGGCAGTTTGAAGGGATCGGTTTTGTGACTGCCCCGATGGAGATTAAAACTTATCGAATCAGCAGTTGTGAAATGGTAACCTTCGAAAGGCTCTTTTTCATGGCCTTTTCCGCTGAAAGCAGTGAATTGTTCACATTATTCTTCAGACGTTCAACTTCATCGCTGTGAATATTGAGCCCGCTGACCGGTTTGAATAAGGGCTGTTCCTGTTCCAGCGCGGTGAAGATGTCGAGCAGGGTGATTTTTGCGGCGGATCGGGCGAGACAGAGACCACCCCGGGCGCCTTCTTTGGATACGAGTATTCCCGATTGCACCAGACTTTTCAGTACTTTGCTGAGCGTCGGAACGGGGATTCCCATCTTTTCAGATATGCTTCTGGTTGACAGATAATTTTCGCTGTCGGCGTAATTCATCTTGATAGCAATATAGACGATGATCGAAACTGCGTGTGTAAAGGATAACGAATATGCCATAAAGTACCTTTGTTGAGAAAAGAGTTTAACAGTTCACTGAAAATGAATACAAAGAAGCACTCTGTACCCTTAAGTTAAAGAAAATAAAAGCAATGCGGCACTTTTAAGTAACACAATAGAAAAGAAAAAATATTGTAAATAGTATTTTCTTTTCTATTGATACTATAGTCAACAATCACGCGTCTTCACGGGGCCGCAGTGCTGCAAGAAAGGCAGGTGCTCGCGATGAAATTATGGTGTCTATTTTTTTGCTGTGTTTCTGGTACACGATACCGCACGCCAACAGGGCGACCCCGACAAGTGTGAGGCTGAAGGGGAAAAGAGGCGAATCTTTGAACCAGATATATGAGACCCGTGACAAAAACTCACTTATGCCGATGACTCCGAACACCATGAACACGGGTTGACGAAGAAATATCGCGAAAACAAGCATGAGAATGTGGATACACAACAGTACGACAAGCTGCAGCGTATCGTCGTTATAAAAGACCGAGAAGCCCGAAATGAGTGTAATAAGCCCGAACAGGTAAAGCCAAAACGCGAAGTCTTTTCCTTTTTTCAGATGAACGATGTAGGCGACAAGAAGCATCACAGTTCCGAAGACTTTTGAAATATGGGCGCGAGCCGTCCAGCTGATGCTGTTTTCGCCGAAGATCAAGGGCGCTAAATCCATCGACATGAACCACAGACAAAAGCAGATGAGAAACATCATAAAGGGGAACTTCGTTTTCAAAAGCAGGGGCAGGGCGACCGCGATGGTGCAGATTTCAAGGACGACCCAGCGGCCTTTGATCCAGATATAAAAATCGCTGTATTCGTGCTGATTGGGCCAGAAGTCGTAAAGCTTCAGTATGCTGTAAACGACAAGGGGAACGACCGCTATTGCGACACAGAATAAAAGGCTGCCCGCCATTTTCAGTTTCAGTCTGTCGTGAACGATGAATGCGGCGACAAGAAAGACAATGAAATAGGCCAGCGAGACCGCGAGCAGACCACCGGCGCCGAAAGCCTGCCAGCATGAGCCCAATAGCCATGTGAGCGCCGAAATGATGAGAAGACTGCCGCCGTAGTAAAGAAGTTTTTGAAGCGGTGAGGTGTTGTCGCGGCCTGATTCGACCATCGCGATGAATTCGTTCAGCTGTTGTTCTGTGAATATTTTTTTCTCTACTGCGAGATCAAGCTGTTCTTTTGAGTACTTCATAGTCATATCCCCCCTTGTTCTTGTATGCGCTGATCGCTTTGCAAATGGTTTCAGCTGTTGAGTTTGATAAACGAACTTACCTTGCTTATCCATTCATCGTAGTAGCGTTTTTCGACGGGGAAATGTTCGCAACCGTCGAGTTCGATATAGCGCTTGTCGGGGTTGCCGATGCGAAGGTAGGCTTCGTAGGTGTATTTTGAGGGCGTCATGCGGTCGGCGCCGGGCTGAAAGACGAGTATCGGACGCATAAAATTTTCATAGGACAGTGTCGGTTTGCTTTTTGTGATAAGGCTGATTGCGGCGCGCAGGCTGATGGCCGTGCCGGCATGTGGATCTTCGAGTACCATGTTGTTGAATTCGGGATTGCCGCTGAGAGTATCGTATGAGATCAGCGATGTTGTTCTGAGCCGCAGTTTTCCGAAGAGGCGTTCGGCGAGTTTCATGAAAGGGAGCAGCAGCCGGGTTTTTCTGCCGAGAGATGTTTCGTTCCCGATAAATTCGCGAGAGCTCATATCCCACATGCACCAGCACACGAGGCCGTCGATTTTTCTGAATCGGACCGCGGCCTCGTAGGCGAGAGGCCCGCCCATACTTGCGCCGCCCAGAAAGAGGGTGCCGTGATATTTCGCGCGCGCGTATCTGGCGCAGTCGATAAGGTTCGTGACGTGTTCGTCCCAGCTGAAGTCGCCCCTGGCGTGGTTGTTGTAGCCGTAGCCCTTGAGGTCGGGACAGATGATGTTGATGTTGCGGTGATACAGCGGCAGTATAAGGGGTAGCAGAACGCGCGCGTATCCGGCGATGCCGTGTGAGAAAACAAGTGTCGGTTTGTCTTCGCCGGCATGGTAGGTTTCGAGGTGCAGGTCTTCGCCGTTTGATTGTATCGTTATTTCACGGCAGCTTTTCTGCCAGTCGTCGATGAGAGCCTTGCCGAAAAAGCGCTCCATGTAATTTTTCCAGTAATCAGGACCTGTATGCATTGATTTCTCCAGTTCTTTGTGTGAATGGGGTTTGTTTTATTTTTACCTTGAGAGGGTTTCAGGCGTAATTTCCTGTTCATGATCCCGATCTCATTACCTGCAAGCCGTTTGAGTATGGTTACATTACAAACCAAGGTCTTTTTTCAGGTTCTCGTGAGAAACCCATTTTTTTGTAGCCTTTTTTGTTTTTAACGCAAGGCGGTAATCTTCAGCGTCCTGGCTGGATTCTATTAATTTCTGGTATTCCTTATAATCAAGAACAACTGCTACGGGCTTATTTTTGATTTTAATAATTTGAGTTTCAACCATTGAAGGCCTCCTGACGATGCAGTACTTCATAAATATACATTACATAATTCTCGCTGTCAAAAATCACTCTGTAATTTCCAACACGAAGACGTTTAAACAGACCGTATTTGCCCTTTAGAAATTTGATATCAAATTTCCCTGTTGGTTGTTCGACATATCGTTCAATTTCGTTAACTATCATCCTTGCACTTTTTAAATCTCCCTTTGCTATTCGCTTAATTTGTTTAGCGGACTTATCGGAGTATTTTATTTCCACCAGTCCCCCTCCAAAATGACGATCAATTCATCGATGAGGCTGTTGAGCTGAAATAATAGCAGATCGTTCTTTTAATCTCCTGCAAACCGTACGGCAGAAGGTTGTAACGGCATAATGAGGCATGGACGGTTCAATCCTGATGCAAGCCTCTCTTTTATAAAGTAGGGGCTGTCTTACTTTGCAAGTAATAAATGTTTTGCGACAAATTCAGTATCAATAATGGCGAAAGGGCGTTGTGTCGTCTTTTTATGCTCTTTCGCTCCTATTAAATGGGAGTAATTTTTACATTTTCCCTTTCTAAAACGTTATACAACAGAAGGAGAATGCCATGAGAACTTCAATCAATCTTCTGTTTACGAATATTGAAAAACTGATCGATGCCTGTGTGAGATGCAATATGAATCATTCAGAAATTATCAATCTGTGTCTTCGTAAGTATTATGCCGCGCATCCAGAGCTGCTTGATGTTGATCGACCTGACAGAACCGTCGAGTACCAGCCGAAGGGTATGGGGTATGCGATTTTGACCCTGGTGTTTGATGTTGATGTGTTTAATCTTGGTGTGTTTTTCCGTACTTTCTGTCGGGTTTCTGTTTCAGCGTTGGTATCAAAGGCAATTGATGGATTTTTAGATGAGGTTGTAAGAGAAATCGAGGGTAAAGAGAAAGTCCCGCATAACTATGTGGACTATAAATTGTGTATGCGACATAATGGAGCTAAAAATATGCCGGAATGGAGCATAAATTGGGAATTGGAGGAAAAACAAACCCCGACATAAGAAAAACCCCGAAACACCCATACCCTAGTATAACCCACTATAAAACGACAAACCTGTTAAAATAAGGTTTGCGAATTGGCATGTTTAAAATAATATTACAAATGTTAATTAATTGATCATATATATAAGTAGTGTCAGATTTGCTATGAATACTGTTGAAAAATGGGACTTGTTTCTGTTTTAACGAGTGTTGATTTGACGGGTTTCTTATCGCTAATGCTAAATAATATAAACGTAATCAACTATTATGAGTAATTTGTTAGAATAGCTTCACATAGTTATGCAGAAGTACCAGACATCGTTTCATAAAATTGCGAAATAGTAATCTGTATCCGCTCTGGAAAAACAGGCGAAGAATAACTCGCAGACGAAACCCACTGGCAGAAAAAAACTCATCGCAGGCAGCGAGGGCAATCCGCGCGGCCTCGTCTTTGGGGAAAGCGTAGACCCCCGTCGAAATACAGGGAAATGCGATGCTGTGACAATCATATTGCTTCGCCAGTTTCAGTGAATTGATGTAACAGCTGTGCAAGAGTGCTGCTTCGCCCCGCGCGCCGCCATGCCAAACGGGTCCCACCGTGTGAATGACATATTTGGCCGGCAGCCGGTAGCCCTTTGTCAACTTGGCCTCGCCGGTTTTGCAGCCGCCGATACTTCTGCATTCCGCAAGCAATTCGGGGCCGGCCGCACGGTGAATGGCGCCGTCGACACCGCCGCCGCCGAGAAGCGTTTCGTTCGCCGCGTTCACAATCGCATCCACAGAAAGAGTGGTGATGTCCGTGCATAAAATATGGTACTTGCTATGATTCACAGGCGCCTCTGTAATACGGTATTCGTCAGTAGGGTAGCGACAGAACAGAAATTGCAAGCGCTAAATCGCTCAGCAGCGCGTTAGCTTTTCTTCCACTCCAGTATCCTCCAGCTATAAACTGGAAAAGAGACAGCTCAATGCATATATTAGAATTGCTTTCAATCTGTTATATACGGGGGGATACCTTATGG